>CAZLYG010000379.1:0-5570 GCA_964563075.1 uncultured Steroidobacteraceae bacterium
GACCGCAATCTCAGGAAGCACCGTGTAGTTGGAGAACGTCGAGCACCCCATGTAGTGATGCACCATCTTGCCATCGAGGGAGAAGCGGCTGGTGCCATCGGGCATGACGCCCTTGCCCTGGGTGGCGCGAATCGATGTGCACAGGTTGGTCTTGTGCGAGGTGCAGGACTTGCACTGCCGGCATTCGGGCGTATAGAGCGGGATCACGTGATCCCCTTTCTTCACCGAGGTCACGCCCGGTCCGACATCCACCACGATCCCGGCGCCCTCATGGCCGAACACCACCGGGAAGAGCCCTTCCGGGTCCGCGCCGGAGCGCGTGAACTCATCCGTATGACAGACCCCGCTCGCTTTGATCTCGATCAGAACCTCGCCCGCCTTCGGGCCCGCCAGATCCAGCGTGACCACTTCCAACGGCTTGCCCGCGGCGTACGCAATAGCTGCTTTCGTCTTCATGTTTCCCCACTCGAATACGGATCGCGAAGAGTGCGCGAGAGTCTACGCGCCTGCCCAACGGATTTTACAGGGCCGTCCGCGCGCGCCGCCGCGGGCCGGTTGAGCTCAGGCTGGTACTGTTCCAAAAGGGAGCACCGCCGCCGTGCGCTGTATCAGAAATGGTCTTGACCGTGTCTAGTTAGGCTCACGTGGCATAATGACCCCCGCACGTGATAGCTAGCCGCCATCACGGGGAGCGCCGGCAAAGCTACTTGAGGGGGAGGCCATGCTCCAGCCGATTGGCAGTCACGCCCGGTATATTCAGTCGGTGCTGCGAGGGACCTCGCGGGAAGATAGCGCCAGCACGCCTGACTACGTCAAGCGTTCCTGGCTACGTTGCCTCACGCAGTACCATCTCGATCCCCAGTCGCAGCGGGAGCCCTACGTGTTGCCGCGCGAGGAGCGGCTTGCCCGCAAGGAGCAGAACCTCGAGCTCGTCTCGTTCGCCGACGCCGAGATGGCGCACCTGTATCACCAGCTCGCCGGCTCGGGCTACTCGATCATCCTCACCGACCGGGATGGAGTGCTGCTGGACTATTACGGCGACCTGAGCTTCCGCAACGCAGCCTTCCGCACGGGCCTGGTGCTCGGGGCGGTCTGGAGCGAGGAATACGGCGGCACGAACGGCATGGGCACCTGCCTGTTCGAGCGAGCCCCGCTCATCATTCATCGCGACCAGCACTTCTTCTCCCGCAACATCGGGCTGACCTGCTGCGCCGCGCCGATCTTCGATTATCGCGGCGAGCTGGTCGCGGTGCTGGACGCCTCCGGCGAGTCCGATCGAGCCCAGCAGCACACCCTCGTGCTGGTCAACATGTCCGCGCAGATGATCGAGAACCGGCTATTCCTGAATCGCTTCAAGGACACCTTCGTGGTGCGCTTCCACAGCCGGCCCGAGCTGGTGGGAACCTGGGGCGAGGGCATCTTGGCGCTGGATCCCGGCGGCACCATTGCCGCGCTCGATCGCAACGCCCTCTTCCAGCTCGGCTTCAAGACGGCTACCGAGCTGATCGGCGCGCCGCTCGAGCGCGTATTCAACATTTCCCTGTCCGCCCTCGTCGGGCGCAGCCAGAAGAAGTCCTTTCACGCTCTGCCCATCTACGAGACGCGCCACGGTGGGCGATTCTTCGCCATCGCGCAGGCGCCGCAATCGAAGCGCAACCAGCAGACCGGTCGCGTGCGCACTCCCGTGACGGAGGAACGTCCGCTCCCAGGTGTCGGGCGCAGCGTGCTCGATGAGCTGGACCTGGGCGATCCCGCCATGGGACGCAACATCCAGGCGGCCAAGCGCCTCGAGTCACGCGACATTCCCATTCTGATCACCGGTGAGTCCGGCACCGGTAAGGAGTACTTCGCTCGCGCGATGCATTCCTCCGGGGAGCGCGCCGACAAACCCTTCATCGCAGTCAATTGCGGCTCACTCCCGGAAATGCCGATGCAGTGCGAGCTGTTCGGCCGCCCCGCCTCTGCCGGCACGGCGACGGCCGAGGTCGATCGGGGTCGGATCGTTCAGTCCAACGGCGGCACACTGTTCCTCGATGACATCGGCGATCTGCCCCTTGAGCTGCAAGCGCAGCTGCTGCATGTGATCGAGGAGCGGGAAATCACACCGCCCGGTGCAGAGGCCCCGATCAAGCTCGACGTGCGGCTCATCACTGCGGCGCGCGGTGGGCTGCAGGAGAGGGTGCGCCGGGGCGAGTTTCGCGAGGACCTGTTCTACCGTCTGCAGAGCCTGGTCCTGGCGCTGCCTCCTTTGCGGGAGCGGCGGGACAAGGGCGCGCTCATACGACACATTTTCGCGCAGGAGGCTGCTGCCACACCGGCGGTGTCGCTCAGCGAGGATCTCATCGAAGCGCTGTGTGCCTATTCCTGGCCGGGCAATATCCGCCAGCTGCGCAATGTCGTGCGGGGCATGATCGCCATGCGCGCCAGCGATCGGCTCGACATCACGAACCTGCCTTCGGATTATGGAATCGGCTTACCGGTGGCAGGTGCCGAGCCCCGGGAAACCCCGCCTGAGGCTCAGTCGCTCAATCCGCTGGAGAAGGCCGAGCGCTCGGCGCTACTGCGCGAGATAGACCTGCAGCACGGCAATATCAGTCGCGTCGCGCAGAAACTCGGGATCGGCCGGAACACGCTGTACCGCAAGATGCGCCGTCTCGGCGTGGCCTTCCCTGCCAGACAGTCGGTCGGGCGGCAATAGCTGAGCTCGGGGCGCCTACCAGCGCTCGTGTGCCAGATAGACGTAGACGTACGCGGAGACGAACAGCACGCACACCCCACAGGCGATGAACGTCGCACAGGCAGCGGCCAGCACGACGAACACATCGAGCCCTGTTCCGCTCCCGGACAGTGTGTCGAAAATCGACGTCAGACCCGTCGCTACGGCACAGCACAGCAGCCATCGGGTCATGCAGGCGGAGATTTCACCCCGCAGGCTGCGGTTGTGACGGTAGGCGGCGGCCCGCTCCTCGAAGGTACCGCGGCTCACATCCTTCATCTGGTGGAACGGCGAGAAGAACCTGGACAACTCCCGAATCACTTCGCACCCTCACAATCGTTCGAGCGCCGCTTGCGCTTGCACCGTTGTGGCGCGCTGACGCGGCACATTGGCTCTAGGTAGACGGTCGGAGATCGAACATGTTCCGACCCTCGTGCCCAGGCGCAACGGTAGCGTCGATGAGTGACAATAGTGCAGCCGGCGCTGCGGACCCACACACAAGCGCTACCGCAAACGCGAGGACAGTATGGCGGACACGATCTTCGGAAAAATCATCAGCGGTCACATTCCCTGTCACAAGGTTTATGAGGATGAGAAGGTGCTGGCTTTCCTGGATATCAATCCGCTGAGTACCGGCCACACGCTCGTCATTCCCAAGGAGCCGGCGCAGACGATGGATCAACTGTCGGACGACTCCGCGGCAGCGCTCGGCCGAGTGCTACCGCGCCTGTGCCGCGCTGTCGTGGCCGCGACCGGAGTCAACGAGTACAACGTCCTGGAGAACAACGGCTCGGGCGCACACCAGGCGATCGCGCACGTGCACTTTCACATCATTCCAAAGCCGAATCGCAGCCAGGGGCTGGGTATCGGCTGGCCGGCGGGCTCGCTGGCACCGGAGGACGGCAAGCGACTGGCCGAGCGAATCGCGGCGGCAGTGGACAAACGCGGCAGCTAGCGAGTGCGCAGGGGCGATGGTGCCTGCGTGCGGCGTGCTGGTGCAGCTTGACAGTCGGTAAGTCCATACTTACCATCCACCGTCGGCACCCTCCCGGTGCCCACGAGGGAGAGACTCCATGAGCGGCATCGTCGTCCACGGAATACCCGGCAGCCCGTATGTGCGCAGCGCCCTGCTCGGCTTCGAGGAGAAACAGGTCCCGTATCGCTTCGCCGTCATGCCGTTCGGAGCGGCCCGCACCTCCGAGTACCTGCGCCTGCAGCCATTCGGGCGGATCCCATCCATGGAGCACGACGATTTCTGTTTGTACGAGACGCAGGCGATTCTCAGGTACGTCGACTCCCTCTCCCCGCACAACCCGCTGCAACCGCAGGCTGCCAGGTCCGCGGCTCGCATGAATCAGATAGTGGGAATCGTCGATTGGTATGTGTTCCCACAGATCACGGTGAAGATCACCGCCGAGCGGCTCATGTCGCAGATGTTCTGGGGACGCGGCCCCGATGAAGAAGGTGTCGCCAACGCGGTCCCTGCCGCGCGCGTCTGCGTGCAGGAGTTGCAGCGCTTGATGGGCAGTGCGCCGTTCCTCGCGGGTGATTCCATATCCATCGCTGATCTGATGCTCGCGCCGCACCTCGCGATGTTCAGGATGACTCCGGAAGGTCAGAATCTGCTCCAGGACAGCTCTCTCAACGGGTGGATGGATCGGATGGCTGCACGCCCCAGCTTCCAGGCCACAGAACGCGAGCGGCTGATGCAAGCGGCCTGACGCACACGCCAGCACACTACGGTGCCGCCGCCCGATGCGATGCCGAACGAGTTCCGCGATCAACGTATGAAGAAGGCTTCAGCGGCGGCAGCGCTGCAGGCACTGGCCGATCCAACGCGGCGTCAGCTGTTTGAGCACCTGCGCGCCGGCCCGCGCGCGGTCGGTGAACTCGCTCGCATGAGCCCGGTCTCCCGACCTGCCGTGTCGCAGCATCTCGCAGTGCTGAAAGCTGCCGGACTCGTATGCGACAGGGCCAGTGGAACCCGTCGCCTGTACGAAATCGATCCGCGGGGACTTGGGGAAATTCGCGCGTGGATCGATGACATGTGGGAAGGCGCACTGCGCGCCTTCGCTGCAGACGTCGAATCCGACGGCGATCACACTACATCCGACCCCGGAGTCTCGGAACCCCCATGACCCTCATCCGCCCTGCTCCCGTTCGCAAAAGCATCGTCGTCAAGGCGAGCACGGAGAAGTCGTTCGCGACGTTCACCTCACGCATCGGCCGCTGGTGGCCGCGATCGAAGTCGATCGGCTCGGCGCCACAGGCCGATGTGGTGCTCGAGCCCGGCGTCGGCGGGCGCTGGTACGAGCGCGGTACCGACGGTTCGGAATGTGAGTGGGGCAAGGTCCTGCAGTGGGAGCCGCCCCGGAGGCTCGTGCTGGCCTGGCAGATCAGCTCCGAGTGGAAATTCGACCCCACGCTCGTGACGGAGGTCGAGGTCACCTTTACGGCGCTGAGCGCGGGCGAGACGCGTGTGGATATCGAGCACCGCCACCTCGAGCGTCTCGGGGAGAAAGCCGCGCGAATTCGCGAGGCGTTCGACTCCGAGGAGGGGTGGACGGGGGTCCTCAAGGGGTTCGCCGAAGCACTTGCGGGTTGATGCCCGCCGTCGGGCGCCGAAGTCCTGCCACGCACCGAAAGGCCGGTTCATCGACGGCTGGCGCTGGGACGCGGCGACGCGACGGGTAGCGCGCCGAGGACGGCGTCTTGCCGGCGGGAGCGCATTATGAGACTGCGGCGGGTGGATTGAGATTGAGTTGCTGGGTCTGCGGGTGGCTTGTATGATGCGCGCCCTCCTGGTGCGGGGTGGAGCAGTCTGGCAGCTCGTCGGGCTCATAACCCGAAGGTC
>CAZLYG010000380.1:0-5562 GCA_964563075.1 uncultured Steroidobacteraceae bacterium
ACCCGTGGGCCCCTGCAAGAGCTGACGCGTACCAAACTGCTCACGGCCGCGCGCGGCATAGTAACGGCAGAAGTCCGCCGCCTCACGCACCTCGGCAACTGCATCTGGCAGCGTCCTTCCTGCCTCACGCGCCAGCAAACTGACGAACTCCACACGGCGCGCTTCCAACAGATCGGCTGCCCGCTCCAGGCAAGCAGCGCGATCAGTTGCCGGAATCGCATCCCATGCCGGCTGCGCGCGGTGTGCTGCCGCCATGGCTGAATCGATTTCGGCCGCGCTCGCGTCGCGTGAGCGACCTACGATGTCGCGAGAATTAGCCGGCGAAAGGACTGCACTCGCCGCATCCTTGACGGGGCGGCCGCTGAGAACCGGGCCGCCCGGCCACGAACGGCCTGCAAGCGAATGCACCGCGGCCTGCAGCGGCTCCAGCTCCGCGGGGTTGCCCCAGTCGAGCCCCCGTGAGTTGGATCTGTCGGTGAAGAGGCTGAGCGGTGCGCGGACTCTGGAATTCACCTCATCGCCCCGCAGCGTCGCCAGGGGATCGCGCACGACTTCCTCGACAGGTATCTGCGGATTGAGGAACTGGTGAACGAACGAGGAATTCGCGCCGTTCTCCAGCAATCGCCTCACCAGGTACGGCAACAGTTCCTCATACGTTCCTACAGGGGCATACACCCGCACGGGGGGCAGATTGGGTACATCCGCACGTACTGTGGCGTACAGCACCTCGCCCATGCCGTGGAGACGCTGGAACTCGTACGGCGTTCGCGGCGGAGCCAGGCCGATCACGGCGGCGATCGTGAAAGCGTTGTGAGTGGCGAATTGCGGATACAGCACGTCGCTGCAAGCGAACAAGCGTTGCGCACACGCCAGGTAGCTCACATCCGTAGCCGATTTGCTCGTGTACACGGGAAAGGCAGCGAGCCCGCGCTCCTGCGCTCGCTTGATTTCCGTATCCCAGTACGCTCCCTTCACGAGCCGCACCGTCAGCTTTCTGCCGGCATCACGTGCAAGCGCAGCCACCCAGTCAACGACCTGCGTGCTGCGGCGCCCGTAAGCCTGAACGGCAAGCCCCAGCCCGTTCCACGAGCGAGTTGCTGCATCCCGGGCCAGCGCTTGCAGGACATCCAACGAGATATCCAGGCGGTCGGCTTCTTCGGCATCGATTGTCAGGCCGATGCCGGCCTGCGCCGCGTGGCGCGCCAGGGTCAACATGCGCGGAATGAGCCGCTTGTGGACTCGGCTCACTTGCGTGAGGCTATAACGTGGCTCGAGTGCCGACAGCTTGACCGAGATTCCGGAGCGCTCGTGGACTGTACCTGCCGGCTGAGCAGCCAGCACAGCGATCGCTCGGTCGTATGCTTCGAAGTAGCGCTCGGCGTCGGCATCGGTCCGCGCTCCTTCGCCCAGCACGTCGAACGAGCAGCTCGAGAGCGCTGCGTCCGACTTCCCGCGCGCGAGGGCAGCCTCAAGCGTCTCGCCAACGATGAATGAGTGGCCGACCTTCTCCAGGGTCTGCCGCAGAGATGCGCGCAGCAACGGGGCGACGAGCGGTTTCGTCAAAGCCGAGGCGGAGAAGCGCCCTGACAGCTCTCGCGAGACATTCGGAAGCAACCGGCCGACCGAACCGAGCACCTTGACCCCGGCCCGCAGCCACGCGCTGGGCCCAGCGACGCTTTCAGCTTCCCGCAGCTCGGCAAGCCGCTCGGAAATGAGCTGATCCGCGCGGGCGGAGTCGCGAGTGCGCAGCAGCGCCTCCGCCAGGCTCATGAGTGCCTTCCCCTGCGGGCTGTCGAGCGGAAATTGCTCCAGCACTGTCTCCACGAACGGCCGGGGCGACGCCTCCGCCCTCGCGGTCGTCACCCAGCGTGCCGCACGGGCATGCGCAGCACCCAGCTTCGGGCTGCAGCTCTCCAGACGCGCCAGCAGTTCGGCAACGGAAGCGGCCTCAGTGCATCCCTGACGAAGCTCTTCGCGCAACCGCTGTAACGGGTCGGGCGAAACGGTCTCCGCCGCTCCCGAGCTCCTCATACGCATACGCTCACCCTCTAGCCCGCCGGCTCGAAAGAATAGTGGCTTACGCTTATGATAAGGTGTGTACGTAGAGAATATTTTCGTGTTTTGCGCCATTCAGTAGTCGATTTCACTATGGCAGACCGGAAAACGACCCCGTGGGAGAACCTTGCCGAGCGCTACCCGCTGCAATCGCGGGTATCCGGCAAGGTCACGCGTCTGGCCGACTACGGGGTCTATGTCGAGCTGGAGCCGGGGGTCGAGGGCCTGATTCACCTCTCGGAGCTGGACTGGTCCGAGCGCCACCCCGACCCCGCCACGATCGTGCAACCGGGGGAGGAGGTGCAGGTCATGGTGCTGGACGTGGACGAGAAGCGGCACCGCATTTCCCTGGGCCTCCGGCAGTGCAGGCCAAAGCCGGCCCCGGCTCGCGCCCCGCGACGCGGCCCGGCGCCAGACGGCGCGCCGAGGCTCGATCGCGTCGATCGCAAGCTGCTCGCGCGGTTGCAGCAGGATGGGCGCGCGGCCGTATCCCAACTCGCACGCGAAGTGAACCTGACGGTCACGCCAACGCTGGAACGCGTCCGCCGCCTGGAAGCAGATGGCTATATCGACGCTTATTTCGCGCGGCTCAATGCGCGCAAGCTCGGAATGGGACTGCTGGCCTACGTCGAAGTCACGCTGGATCGCACCACACCCGATGCGTTCGAGCGTTTCAAACAGGTCATGCTGGCGCACGACGAGGTCATGGAATGCCACATGGTCGCCGGCGGGTTCGATTATCTGTTGAAAGTGCGGGTCACGGACATGGAGAGCTATCGCCGCTTTCTGGGCGATCGCATCGCCTCAGTGCGCGGGGTGCAGCAGACCCACACCTACTTCGTGATGGAAGAGGTGAAATCGACCCACGTGATTGTCGTACCGGAATAGTTCACCGGCGAAAATGCCGGCTCCTCAACGTTTCAGCACCTGCGCCACCGAGTCCGCAAAGTAGCCGATGTTCTCCGTCGACAGTCCGGCAATGTTCACGCGGCTGTCATCGGTCATGTAGATGTGGTGTTTCTCTCGCAGCTCGCGCACCTGCGGGGTGTCGATGCCGAGATAAGAGAACATGCCGCGTTGCGTGGCGATGTATCCGAAGCTACGCTGCGGATAGGCGGCGGCGAGCCGCTTCACCAGCTCGGTGCGCAGACCCCGGATGCGGTTCCGCATCCCCGCCAGCTCCTCTGTCCATGAGCGCCGCAATCCTTCATTGGAGAGGATCTCGTGCACGATCGCAGCGCCGTGATCGGGGGGCATCGAGTAGATGCTGCGCGCGATGCGCACGAGCTGACTGAGGGCTGCATCGGCGGCTGCGGCGGACTCGCTGACCACGTGCAGTGAGCCTGTGCGCTCGCGATACAAGCCGAAGTTCTTCGAGCACGACACGGCGATCAGCACTTCGGGTAGCTCGGCGGCGAACAGCCGGGGCCCGAACGCATCTTCCGCCACTCCCACTCCCAGGCCCTGATAAGCCATATCGATGAAAGGCAGCAGCCCGCGTTGCTTGACGACCCGCAGCAGCTCACGCCACTGAGCTTCCGACAGGTCCGCCCCGGTCGGGTTGTGGCACGAGGCATGGAGCAGCACCACGGAACGCGCCGGGAGCCTGTCGAAGGCACCCAGCATCGCCTCGAAGTTGACGGTGCCGGTGGTGGCATCGAAGTAGGGATAGCGGGCCAGCTCGAGGCCGGTCCCCGTGACCAGCGGCACATGATTCGCCCAGGTGGGAGTGCTCACGTGAACCACGGACTGCGGCGCAGCGACCCGAACGATCTCCGCGCCGAGCCTGACCGCTCCGCACCCGCCGGGGGTCTGGATGCTCCGCACACGTCCCGAGGTCAAGGCCGGGTGATCGTCGCCCAATACGAGACGCTCCATCGACTGATTGAAACCCGCGTTCCCCGCAGGTGCGACGTAGGTCTTCGTATTCTGTCGGGCCAGAACCGCCCGCTCGGCCTGCGCGACGGCGCGTACGACGGGCGTGTTGCCTCGATCGTCCCGATAGACGCCCACGCCCAGATCGACTTTCCGGGGGTCGGCATCGCCACGGAAGGCGGCCATGAGGCCCAGTATGGGATCGGTGGGCAGGCGTTCCAGTCGCTCGAGCATGGGGGGTCTCCGCAAGAGGGAGACCATTGTATCAGCGAGGTCGCGCCGGTCTGGCGATCAGGCTTCCTCGTGCGCTGGCAGCTCGCCTGCAGAGGTGACGTAACCGCAGCGGCTGCAGAAGGTTCGCGTCTCATGCATGGGCGACAACGCCGCCAGCAGGAACTCCACCAGCTCGCTGTCCCACATCCTCTGCTCGGGCTCTTCGGCGGCAATATCCGCCACCTGCAGGCTCGCGAGAATCAGCTCACAGGCGCTGTCGGAGTTGCGCAGCGCGAGCGAGCCATCGCGGCGCCCCTTGCTCAGAATGCGCTTGAGGCGCATTCGAACCATCATGTCGCGCTCGTGCAGGCGTCTCTGCAGGGCAGGCGGCAGGTCGCGCCCACGCCGGAACGACAGCAGCGTTCCGCGCTGGCGGCGCACCTCGAGGATCGCAACCAGGAAGGCGGCGACCTGATCCAGCGCCGTCCCCGGGGCCGTCTCGGCCTGGAGCAGACAGTCCATGAACGCCTGCGCCGTGCGCGCGTAGCACGCGTCGATCAACTCCTCGACGCTCTCGAACCAGGCCGGCTGGATACCGCCCATGCGGTGATCGCTGCTGCGAGCCAACATGCGCGCCGCCGTGTCGATGAGAGCCGTCCGGGTAAGAGGCTGACCTGAAGTGTTCATGGAAGTCCTCCGCTGGAGGGTGCACAAGCAACGCGTATGCCAAGCGAATCACACTGCACGGAGCCTCCGCGGGGCCGGGAGCACCTGTGACACGGTGCTCGCTGGTGCAGACGGATGACGCCCTGCCCTGTGGAGGTGCGGCGAGGCGGAACCGCTATTGTCGCTGCCCTGCGACGCCTGCGCTCACGTCATCGTCATTTTGTGCACCCTCACCGCGACGAAAAGCTTCAAGAGACCGAGACTTTGGCCGCTATCAAAGGACGTCGGCACATGGGGAGCCGGCTGCGTGGGGGTTCACTGGGTGCATCCGTGGTTCAAATCATCGGCTCCGTAGTCGTTCTGCTGTGCGTCATCGGCGGTTTCATGCTCGAGGGCGGGAAGATCCTCGCCCTGTGGCATCCCACCGAAGTGCTCATCATCGTCGGTGCGGCCTTCGGCGCGTTCCTCACCAGTAATCCCCTGAAGGTGATCAAGTCCGCCTTCGGGGAGGCACTGGCCCTCACCAAGGGACACTCTTACGGCCGTGACGACTACGTCACTCTGCTGAAATTCCTGTACCAGGCGTTCGTGAAAATCCGCAAGGAAGGCCTTATGGCGATCGAGTCGGATCTCGATGCGCCCGACGGCGGCAACCTGTTCAAGGACTACCCGCAGCTGCGCGGTGACCATCATCTGCGCGAATTCATCACCGACTGCCTGCGATTGATGGTGGGCGGCAGCCTCGACCCGCAC
>CAZLYG010000381.1:0-5555 GCA_964563075.1 uncultured Steroidobacteraceae bacterium
GGCTCCAGCCAGGCGATGATCGTGCCGCAGACGCAGGGGACGCCGGGCCTCGCGCTGCAGGCGGGCAGCTATCAGCTCTACATCGCCACTCCGGATGCCTCCCTGGCGAACAAGTACCTGAAGCTCTGGGTTGGCGGCGACGGAGTCACGACCCTCTCGGTGGCCACAGCGGGGGCTATCGCCTCAACCCAGGCGCTGGCCCCGGGAGTGAGCACGATCGGGGCAGTCAACGGCTCCGACGGCGTCGGCAATACGATCGAGTATTTCAGCAGTCTCGGGCCGCTCTACGCGGCCTTCCCAACACCGGTGTTCCTGCAGGCGCCGATCCTCGTGGCACCGGATGGCATTTCCGTGGATGCCAGCGGCACCGACTTCCAGGGCTTCCTGTTCCCGGACGGGAATTTCTACGGCACGTCAGCGGCCGTGCCGAATGTTGGAGCTGTCGCAGCGCTCATTCGCGGCGCATTCCCCAGCCTGTCAGCGGCGGACGTCCTGCACGCCCTGGAAAGCGGCGCCACGCCGCTGGGCAACGGAGTGCCGAATACGACATACGGTTACGGCCGCGTCGATGCAATGGGTGCCCTGGGGACCTTTCCAGCACCGAGCATCACTACGATTCCCGATAGCACCCTCGACCCGGGCAAGAGCACTCCCGCCTATCCGATCACCGTCAGCGGCTTCGGCAACCTGCACTTCGCAGTGACCAGTAGCGATACATCGTTGATTCCCGCCTCTGTGGCGGCAGCGGGGGCGCCCGGAGTCAACATCGCACCCTCGAGCTGCGGCTCGACGACACTGACCTGCACCGTGACGATCACCGCCGCCAGCGGTCAGTACGGCGGAAGCGTCAAGCTGACGGTGTCGGCCTTGGACGGTGCCAACCGCGCGGCGGCTGCGACGATGACGATAACGGTGAACGGGCCTCCCGCACCCGCCCAAGCGCCGCCGGCCTCGCCCACCGTAACGGTGAGCTCAAGCTCCGGTGGTAGTGGCGGTGGCGAGTTGCACTGGTGGGAGATCGTGGCGCTGGCCGCAATCGCCTGGCTGGGAAGCGGGCAACGCCGGCTCTGCATGGGCCGGCCACAATAGTCTCCAGGCGCCCGAAAGGCGCCCGGAGACGAGACCTGAATCCGGCCGGGGAGCTCGCGAAGCCCCGGGGCGGGCTCTCAGCCAGGTCTGTTACCGATCACTTTCCCATCGACGGAGACCTTCATCAGGCTCCCGCCGTTGGCGCCGTTCTTCAACGGGTGGATGACCACCTCGACGTTGTCGCCCGGCTTGAGCGAGGAGCGTCTCCAGCCGGAGCGGCTGAGCCCATTGGGGCTTCCGCCCTCGATGGACCACTCGACCGTCTTGCCGGTCGCGGGATCCTTCACCAGCACCTGCAGCCAGGTGTGGGGATTGGTCCACTGAAACTCCTTGACGGTGCCGACGAGGGTCTTTTCCTGCGCCCCGTCGAACGTCGCAAAGGAGTGATGCGCGTACGGGGTGCCGGAAATGGTGGCCGACAGGATCGCAGCGGCGATGGCTGAGCGGGTCTTCATATCATTCCTTCCGTTTCTTGGAGGCTAACTGGTCAGCGCAGACTTCCTCGGGGATCTCGTATCCGGGAAGCTTTTTGTACTCGGCACGCGCCTCCCAGGGGCGCGTGAATGTCTTGGGGTCCTCGATCTTAAAGCGGGCCGAAAGCTTCTGGCCATCCTTGCTGAGCGTATAGAGCTCCGTCAAATGCAGGTCCTCGGAATGCGGCAGCCCGGAGTCATCCAGGAGCGTGACGTCCCGGAACCCGGATGAGTCGATCTCGAGCGTATCCCCGTCCCACTTGGCCACGGAGAATCCCAGATAAACGGGATCGACGTCAGCGGGCGAAGGCAGCTTCTCGTTGAAGTAGGCGCGGCGCGGCAGGCGATTGACCTGGCTCACGAAGTAAACGGCCTTGTCGCGTTGCAGGATCTCGAAGGGCTCTTTCTGGAGCATCAGCCGCGGGAGGCCTGGCGGCAGACACTCCGTCATGCCATCGAACGAGCGATCGCCCTTGGCGGCCTGCGCCAGATGCTTCCTGTAGATCGCATCGGCCTCCGGTGTCAGTGGCGGGGTCTTCCCATCGAGGGTCTTCAGGGTGCTGTCGTTGCTCGTGATGGACCAGACACCGGTCAGGTCCGGCTTGGACGCCAGACACAGGCCCGGGAGAGCCAACATAGCGAGCAGTCCGAGACTAGGTTTCGCCACTTCAGATCCCTTCAGCCCGGCCGGTGCTGTCGCCGAACTTGTCCATCTTCACGTCGAACTTGTCGAGGATGCTCAGCAGCAGGTTGCCCGTGGGCACCGTGCGGCTGGCAAAGGGCACGTGCCGGTCGCCTTTCAGGCGTCCATTGGCCCCGCCGATCAGCACGTGCGGCACGTCATAGTGCAGGTGCTGGTTGGAGTTGCCCATGTTGGATCCGTACAGGATCAGGGAGCGATCGAGCAACGTGCCCTCGCCTTCCTGGATGGCCTGCAGCTTCTTCGCCAGATACGCCGTCATCTGGATGTGATAGCGGTTCAGCCGCGCGTACTGCGCGATTCGACCCGGATCCTCCGCGTGGTGCGAGCCGCCGTGGAAGCTGATGTTGGTGCCGCTCTCCGGATACACCCGGCCGGTCAGGTCGCGAGCATACAGCACGGCGGCCACCCGCGTGATGTCCGCCTGGAACGCCAGGGCGAGCAGGTCGAACTGGATCTGAATGTGCTCGTGGAAGGACTCCGGCACCCCGTACGGCACGGCCACGTTGGGGACTTCCGTCGACTTCTTCGCCGCGATCTGCAGCCGCCGCTCGATCTCGCGCACGTCATCGGCGTACTGCTCCAGGCGCACCCGATCCGCATGCGGCACCTGCGGGATCAGCTCGTTCAGGCTCCCGTTGACCGAGTCCAGAATGCTCGCCTCGCGCTCGCGGCGCGCCTTGCGCATCTCAGGGGAGCTCCCGTCGCCGAACATCCGCTCGAACACCACCTGCGGATTGATCTCCATCGGTAGCGGCCGGTCCGGGGCCGACCAGGAGATGGTGTTGGTGTAGACGCAGCTGTAACCCTCGCCGCAATTGGTCGAGTTCGCCCCCGGATCCTCCAGCGCCAGCTGCAGCGAGGGCAGCAGGTTCTGCTGGCCGATCTTCTGCGCGATGACCTGGTCGATGGAGGTGCCGCAGTGAATGTCCGCACCGGTGGTCTTGCGGGGCTTCACCCCCGTCAGATAGGCCGCGGCCACGAAGTGATCCGCGCCCGTCACCCCCGGGGGATTCTCCGAGGACTGCGACCACAGCCCGCTCGTGATCACCACCTGCTTGCGAAACGGCTCCAGCGGCTCGTACACGAAGGGAAACTTGAACCCCGGGGCGGTGCTCTCCGGTATCCAGTACCCGGGGGCCACCCCGTGGGGGATGAAGGCCCCGACGAAACGCGTCGGGTACGGCTGCTTGTCCGCCCCGCGCGCCGGAATCATCGACTCCAGAAACGGCAGAGCGAGCGTGGTTCCCAAGCCGCGCAGAAACGTACGGCGGGGCAGCGTGCGGTTAGTCAGGAATACCATACTCACTCTCCTTCAGGCGAGGCCGCCGGGGATGACAGGTTCTTGCCCGAGCGCGGCGGCACATCCTCTTCGATCCGCGTGTCGCCACTGGCCACGTTCATGCGGAAGATGTCGCTCAGGGCAACCGCTTCGATGAGCCCCTTCAACTTGTAATTGTCCTTGGCCGCCGTGTGCAGGATCTGGCGCATCTGCGGCATGTCGTCGTACTCCATGCCGCGGCCCAGCGCGTACGTCATCAGGTTGGTCGTGACGTTGCGCAGGTACTGATCCTCGTGGCGCTCCAGGAACGCGCGCACTCCCGCCGGGCCATCCACCTTCACCCCGTCGTACATCGTGCTGGCGGCGTTGATCGGGTTACCCCCATCCTCGGTACGCTCCCGGCCGATCGCATCAAACGGCTCCAGCGCAAAGCCGATCGGGTCCATGATCTTGTGGCAGCCCGCGCACGCCGGGTTGGCACGATGGGTCTCCATCTGCTCGCGCATCGAGGGCGGCCGCTTGTTCCCGGCTGCATCCCCGGGACCGGCCTTCAGCGCCGGCACGTTCGCCGGCGGATCCGGAGCGGGAACCCCGATCAGGAACTTCAGCACCATGTTGCCGCGTACCGTCGGGGAGGTGCGCTCCGGATGCGAGGACACCGTGAGAAAGGCGCCCTTGCCCAGCAAGCCCCAGCGGTCGCTCTCGCTCTTATCCAGGGTCACACGGCGGAAGTAGCTCCCCTTGATCCCGGGGATGCCATAGAACTTCGCCAGCCGGCCGTTGAGGAAGGTGTAATCCGCGTTGATCAGATCCAGGACACTGCGATCCTCCGTGAGCAGGCTCGCAAACAGCAGCTCCACTTCCTGACGGAAGGCCTGCCGCAGGTTGTCATCGAAGTCCGGGAACTGATCCACCACGGGCTGATCCCCCTCCAGCACGCGCAGCCCCAGCCACTGGCCGGCAAAGTTCTTCGTCAGCGCCTCGGCCTTGGGGTCCTTCAGCATCCGATCGACCTGCTGCTTGAGCACGCTCGGATCGCTCAGCTTGCCCGCATCGGCCAGCTGCAGCAGCGTGTCATCCGGAATGCTGCTCCACAGGAAGAAGGACAGCCGCGAGGCCAGATCCAGGTCGCTGATGTGATAGGGCGTGCCGGCTTCCAGGTTCGCCGGGGTTGCCTCCATGCGGAACAGGAACTTCGGGTCCGCCAGCACGCGCTGCACGACCGCCTCGATCCCCCTGTCGAACGAGCCGCCGTTGCGGCGTCCGAGCGCGTAGAACTTCATGAGGTTGTCGACATGCTCCGGCGTCGCATACCCGCGGTACGCATGTCGCGCGAGGCTGGCCGCGATCTTGCGCGCACAGGGCTCTTCGTCGCTCGGCTTCGCCGGGTGGCAGACGAAGATCCGCTCGCGGCTCGGGGAGCCGGTTGCATCCTTGCCATTAGTGGGGCCATCGATGCGGACGCTGCCGATATGCGGGTAGAACGTGAAGCCCGGCAGGCCCCCGGTCTCGATCGTGCTGCGATCGAAGGCCAGGTTCATATCCAGCCCGGGGGCAAAGTTGGTCGCCAGGAAGGTGACCCCGACATGATGCAGACCGGCGGTGACTGGCAAAGTCACATCGATCGTCTTGATCTCACCGGTGGCTTCGGTGGCGTCGGCGTCCGCGACGAAGCGCTTGCCAACCCCCAGCGCCTTGTCCCAGTCGACGGTCGCGACGCGCTTGTCGTCCAGATACACCAGCAGCTTCTCGCCCCTGACCTCGCCGAAGGGGCGGTCACTGCCCATGTTGCCGAGAGTCACGGGCACGACTCTGAACGTGTAGGTGCCGTCGGCCGGGAACGTGTTGTCGATCTTCAATCCGCCGCGCGTACCGAGCGGCAGCCCCTCGACGTGGTAGTTCTGAGTGGTGTCCACCGGAACACGAAAGCTCACCTGAGTGGGTGCGGTGGCTGTACCGACCGCGAGCCGGCTCAAGCTTGCCGCGGCCGAGACGTAGCCCTCCAGCAGCG
>CAZLYG010000382.1:0-5543 GCA_964563075.1 uncultured Steroidobacteraceae bacterium
TGTGCGAGTCCGTGCCGACCAGCGTGTCAGGATAAGCCTGCTGCTTGCCATCACGCAGCGCATCGAACACCACGCGGCCGAGGTACTCGAGGTTGACCTGGTGCACGATGCCGGTGTTGGGGGGCACGACCTGGAAATTGCGGAACGCGGTCTGGCCCCAGCGCAGGAAGGCATAGCGTTCCCCGTTGCGGGCGAATTCGATCTTGTTGTTGGCGGCGAGGGCGCCGGTGGTGCCGTACTCGTCCACCTGCACGGAGTGGTCGATCACCAACTCGGCCGGCGCCAGCGGGTTGACACGCTCGGCATCGCCGCCGAGTCGCACGATCGCATCGCGCATCGCCGCCAGGTCGACGACACAGGGGACACCGGTGAAGTCCTGCAGGATCACGCGCGCCGGCGTGAACGCAATCTCGTACGAGGGCGTCGCCGCCGGGTCCCAGTTCAACAGCGCTTCGATGTCCTTGCGCGTGACGTTCACGCCGTCCTCGAATCGCAGCAGGTTCTCCAGAAGAATCTTCAAGGAATAGGGCAGGCGCGCCACCCGGTCGCGAGGCAGGGCCGCCAGGCTCCAGATCTCATACGAGCGATCGCCCACTGGCAGGGTCGAACGGGCCTTGAAGCTATTCGTCATGGAACCTCCGCGGTGATAAGCCGCGGAATTATAGCCTGACCGGGTAGAGGCGGCCGTGGCTCACCACCAGGCGCGCGACTCAGCTGGCCCTCGAGCGTGCGACTCAGCTGGCCACCCAGGCGTGCGACTCAGCTCACCAGCTCGGCGGCGGACGTGCTCGCGATGACGGCCCCACCCAGGCAGCGCTCTCCCTCGTACACCACTGCGTACTGCCCGGGTGTGACGGCGCGCTGCGGCCGCTCGAAAACGACGCTAGCGCCATCTGCGCGCGGCTCGAGCGTCGCCGGCTGGTCTGCCTGGCGATATCGCACCTTGACCGTGCAACGAAACGGCTCGGTACGGGGAGCGGCCAGCCAGTGCATCGCTTCCGTCGTCAATCGGGTGCTCGACAACAGCGGGTGATCGTGCCCCTGTACGACGATGAGCGCGTTCTTGTGCGCATCCTTGGCGCCCACGTACCAAGGTTGTTCAGTGGCGCCGCGGCGGCCGCCGATCTGCAATCCCGCGCGCTGCCCGAGCGTGTAGAAGGGAAGGCCACGGTGCGTGCCCAGGCGCTCGCCTGAGGGCGTCTGGATCGGTCCCGGCGCCTCAGCGAGGAACTGCGCGAGAAACTCCCGGAACGGCCGCTCGCCGATGAAGCAGATGCCCGTGCTGTCGGGCTTGTCGAAGACGGGCAGGCCTGCCTGGCGGGCGCGCTCGCGAACCGCTGCCTTCTGCAGCTCTCCGAGCGGCATGAGAGTGCAGCCCAACAGGCCAGGATCCACGGCATGCAGGAAGTAACTCTGGTCTTTGGACGTATCGCGGGCTTTGTGCAGTTCGATGCTCGGCCCGCGTTTGAGGATTCGGGCGTAGTGGCCGGTGGCAAACAGCTCACCGCCGAGCCTGCGCACGTAGTGCAGGGCTACACCGAATTTGATCTCGCGGTTGCACAGCACGTCCGGATTTGGTGTGCGCCCGGCTTGATGCTCCCGCAGGAAGTGCTCGAACACGCGTGCGCGGTACTGGGCGGCGAAACTGACGCGATGCAAGGGTATTCCAAGCTCCCGGGCGACCGCGCGCGCGTCCTGAAAGTCTTGCGCAGCCGTGCAGTATCCGTCGTCATCCTCCTCCCAGTTACTCATGAAGAGTCCCTGGACATCCCACCCCTGTTCCTTCAGGAGCAGAGCGGCGACGGCGGAATCGACGCCGCCGGAGAGGCCAACGATGACACGAGCAGAGGGCATGGAAGCCATTCTACGCGGGGCAGCACGCCCCGTTGGCGTCAGATCGACTGAGCAGCGACCGAGGTGGCCGTAGTGAGATTCAGCTTCCCGATGGCCGCCAGCGGCTGTCGGGTTCCGCCCAGATAGTCATCGATGCAGCGCATGACGAGCGGGCTGCGCAGCTGGGGTTCACGCTCCAGCAGCTCCGAGCGTGACAACCAGTGTGTGCGCACGATGCCGCGGTCCAGGGGTTGCGCAGCATCGTGATCGGCGACCGTGCCGGTAAACGCGAAACGCATGTACGACCGCCCCGTGGCGGGGTTGCGCCACAGGTAGACGCCTATGCAGGCCTTGGGCTCGAACAGCCAGGCTGTCTCTTCCCGCACTTCGCGGACGACGGCTTCCAGCAGCGTCTCACCGCGCTCCACATGGCCGGCGGGCTGATTGAACACGAGCCGGCGATTGATGCGCTCTTCGACGACGAGGAAGCGACCCTCGGATTCGGTGACAGCCGCCACTGTGATGTCCGGCGCTCGGGGCATCTCGTGGAGTATAGCGGGCGGAGATGCCCCTTCCACCGGGACCAGCGGCCGTGCCACGTGGGTCAGCAACAAGATCAGCTCCGCTTGGCGACGCGCAGCCCGTGCTCCGGAGCACTCGCATTCCAGATGGAATCGAATTCCTGCAGATACAACTTGGCAACGGGCGGGTTGTTCAGGTCAGCGACGCCGTCCCAGGTATCGGCACGCATGCGATAGACGATCGCGCGATCATCGGCGATGAGATACGCGGAAGCCCGCTGCGGCGCCTGAGCGGCGATGTAGCGGATGTCGATGCAGCTCGACAAGCGGCGGCCCATCGCCACGAAGCGATTGCTGTCACGCATGACGCGTGTGGGCTCCGCGAGAAGCACGCGAACCTTTGCGAAGCTGCGCGCGAGGACGAAATGCTTGATGACCTCCAGGAAGGGGGTCTGATCGTAGAGATCCGGCTCGAGGTCGGGTGTGTAGATGGAGATCAAGCGCTGCGCGGTGGCGGCGATCTCGTTGACGGCAGCCCGCGCTTCCGCGAGCGTGCTGAGTACGGTCAGGGATTCCGAGCTCTGGCGAGTGGTCGTCGGCGTACCCACGGATTCGGGGGCGTAGCGCGCGTTCGCGAGCTGCGCAAGAGCACTGGTTGTGTCGCTTTCCCCGGTTCTGTCCACGAGCGATGCCCGTTTGCGCCCGCTTTGAGAGGCAGGCTGCGCGATCTTAGTGAGGCGACGCTGAAGTCCTTGCCGAACAGGTCACGGTTTGGCCTGAACAAGCCTTCGCAAAGTACTGAAATCGCGGCGCAGTTCGCATTTCTGCCGCGAATGGCGATGGTGCTAGGCACGCTGCGGTGCGATTGGAGGCCGCACCGTGGTCGCGCGCCGCAGCCGGGCGTGGCCGCGGGGCCGTGATGCTGCTGCCGTAGCGGGGCCGTGATACCCGTCGCGGGCTCGTGCTGCTCGTGGCGCGGGCTCGTGCTGCTCGTGGCGCGGGCTCGTGCTGCTCGTGGCGGGGGCTCGTGCTGCCCGTGGCGGGGGCTCGTGCTGCCCGTGGCGGGGTCGTGACGACTGTGGCGCAGCCGGTGTCGAGTAGCTGGGGCGGCCGCGAGCACACGGCCGCGCTCACACCTCGCGCGCCAGCCGCGCCGCTATCCCCGTGTATTCGGCCGGCCGCAGCGCCTTCAGGCGGCTCTTGTCGGCGGCGCTCAAAGGCAGCGTATCGATGAACGCCGCCATCGACTCAGCATCGATGGACCGCCCGCGGGTGAAGGCCTTGAGCTTCTCGTAACCGTTCGGTACGCCGGCTGCGCGCAGCACTGTCTGCAACGCCTCGCCCAGGACTTCCCAGGCGCCTTCGATGTCGGTGGCCATGCGTACCGGGTCGGCCGCGACCTTGCCCAGGCCCCGGCCGAGCGAACGCCAGGCAATGAGCGTGTGACCGAGTGCGACGCCGAGGTTGCGCAACACCGTCGAGTCGGTGAGGTCGCGCTGCCAGCGGGACACCGGAAGCTTCTCGGAGAAGTGTCGCAGGAGGGCGTTGGCGACACCGAGATTGCCCTCGGCATTCTCGAAGTCGATCGGATTGACCTTGTGGGGCATCGTCGAGGAGCCGACCTCGCCGGCCACGGGCCGCTGCTTGAGGTAGCCCAGGGAAATGTAGCCCCAGAAGTCGCGGCACAGATCCACGAGCACCACGTTGGCCGCCGTCACGGCATCGCAATACTCGGCGATCCAGTCGTGCGGCTCGATCTGCGTGGTGTAGGGATTGCTCTGCAGGCCCAGCGACTCGACGAACGAGCGGCTCACCGCCGGCCAGTCGACGTCGGGGGCGGCGGCGAAGTGAGCGTTGAAGTTGCCTACAGCGCCGTTCCACTTGCCCAGAATCCCAACAGCGGACCAACGCTGATGCGCACGCCGCAGCCGTGCCACGAAGTTGGCAACTTCCTTGCCCAGTGTCGTTGGGCTCGCCGGCTGCCCGTGCGTGCGTGCGAGCATCGGGATATCGGCGTAGCGCTGCGTCATCTCGCCGAGCTCGGCCATCCGCACATCCAGATTTGCCAGCAGCAGCCGGCGCGCGGCTTGCAGAATCCGGGCGTAGCTCAGGTTGTTGATGTCCTCGGACGTGCAGCCGAAGTGCACCAGCTCGAGTGCTGCCGCAGAGGCGCCCGCAGCGGCGAGCTGGCTGCGCACGTAGTATTCGACCGCCTTCACGTCGTGATTGATCCGGCTCTCGATCCCCTTGACAGCAATTGCTGCATCGACTGCGGGCTCGAACGCCATCTCCTCCGCACGGCGCCGGGCCATGGGGGTCAGGGCCGCGCCAGCGAGGTCGGGAACTGCACTGGTCAGGTGCAGCAGCCACTGGGCCTCGATACGGATGCGCTCGCGGATCAGGCCCGCTTCGGAAAGCAGCGCGCGCAGCGGCTCGGCGGCCTCGCGATAGCGGCCGTCAACAGGCGAGAGGGCATCGATGGGCGACAGGGTGTCGCGGGGACTCGTCATGCGTTACCGGTAGCCTCGAGGTGCTAGGATTTGCATGATAACGCACACGGTCGCCGGGCCGTGCGCCAACGAGTGGGTTGCGGAGTGCCTCCAAATGACGAATTCCTTGCGGATCGAGCGCGACAGCATGGGCGAGCTTCAGGTGCCCGCCGCGGCTCTCTGGGGTGCCCAGACGCAGCGCGCCGTCCAGAACTTTCCCATCAGCGGCCTGAAGATGCCGCGCGCGTTCATCGGTGCACTGGGCCTGGTGAAGCAGGCGGCGGCACGGGCCAACGCCCATCTCGGCCTGCTGGATGCAAAAATTGCCAAGGCCATCGACGCGGCCGCCGCGGAGATTGTTGCCGCGCGCCACGATGAGCAGTTCCCGATAGATGTGTTTCAGACGGGTTCGGGCACCAGCACGAACATGAATGCGAACGAGGTGATCGCCGCGCTCGCGTCCCGGGCGATGGGAGCTGCCGTTCATGCCAACGATCACGTGAATATGGGTCAGAGCAGCAACGACACCATCCCCACTACCATTCACGTGAGCGCGGCGCTGAGCGTGCGCGGTGAGCTCGTGCCGGCGCTGCAGCACCTGGTGGACGTGCTGAGAGCGAAAGAGCGGGAGGTCGGTGCGATCGTGAAAACCGGTCGCACGCACCTGATGGATGCGATGCCCGTGACGCTCGGCCAGGAG
>CAZLYG010000383.1:0-5503 GCA_964563075.1 uncultured Steroidobacteraceae bacterium
AATCCGGCATCGACAGCGCCTTCGTGTGCGTGGAGGAGGATCTCTCGAGCCATGATCTCGACGAGTTCTGGAAGGCGATGAACAAGAGCCTGTGGGTGCATCCGTTGGACGCCAACGGAGTCCGACACTACTACGCGAGCATCCCTGGGCATCTGGACAAGCTGGTCGATGATCCCTATCGCTCCCTGGCCGGCTATGTCCGCGACGCCGGAGGCTACGACAAGACCCCGACCGCCTTCGCCGAGTTCATCTGGGCAGACTTCTTCCGTCGCAACGTACCCGTGGAGGACGTTCAGTCGGACTTCAAGGGCGCCGTGCAAGCAGGAATCGCGCTTGCGCAGAGCCACATCGCCAAGGGGATTCCTGGGTTCAACGCCAAATAGCCCCGACTCAGAGCGAGACGCGGGGCGCTCGCGCGTCGCCTGAGGCGACTTACTTGCCCGAGGCCGGCGCGTCGTCCGCTTCCGTCGGCAGCTTGAACTGGATGTCCTTGCCTTGCGCGGTGACGAAGCCGCTCACGAAGCCCCCGTCGGTGCCGTCCTTGCGAGGGGCGAACCTCACCTTGATCTGGTCGCCGACCTTGATCATGTTCGGGCGCCAGCCGGCACGATAGAAATTGTTGATGCTGTGTCCCTCGAAGTCGACATCCCGCGTCCCCTTCATGTCGGTCACGGCCAGCGTCATGCTCATGTGAGGATTGATGACGCGGATCGCCTTCACTTGCCCGGACAACTCGTGCAGCTGCCGGAAGTTGTATTGCGAAGCCGAATGGTGCGCGAGCGCAGGCGCGAGACCCGCCGTGAGCAAGCACGCAGCCAGTACCACATTGAACGCTTTCATATCCGCCACTCCGTTTCCGCTTGGCACATCGCGCCCCGAGCTCGAGCCGCGCCGCGCCTTCAGTGTGCCGCCGCAGTCGCAGCCTTCTTTTTCCGCAGCTCATCGAGCCGATTCAGCCAGGCTTCTTCGTTGCATTCGTAGGGCAGCAGAATACCCTTCGGATCGAAGCGCCATTTCTTCTGCACGACGACCGGCTTGGTGTAGAACACCGGATCGGTCAGGGTCATCTGCACGGCCAGCACGCGATGCCCCCTGGCGTCCGTGGTGAGGTGGTAACGTTCGGTGATATGCGCCTGGTCGCTGTGCGGGTAACTCTGGTCTTCCTGCTCCTTCAGTGAGCCGGTCTCGACCACGAGGGTGTCGCCCTCCCAATGGGCCGTGGAGTAGCCGTTGCGATCGGGTACCCGATCGGCCTCGGGAATGACCTTCGCACCGAAATACAGCCTGCGGACCTCGTTGTGAGCCTCGTAGATCACGGTGATCTGCTCCGGGCGCTGGATGATCTCCATCGGATAGGCACCGGAGAACGTCATCGACTCGGGCATTCCCGAGCCGAGGCAATGCGCACCGGGGTTGTCGTCGGGCCCGACCAGGGAGCGATATTCCTCCACCCGGCGTTTGCCCTCGGCAGTGAACGGTAACGGCGGGAGCACTCCATTGAAGGTGAAGGCCGGTTTGCCCGCCTCCACGTACATGGTCCAGATTCCGGTCAGATCGGGGTGCGTGTCGGAAGCGCTCGCGACCCCCCAGAACCCCGCGCCGGCCGCCAACAGGGCGATCGGTGCCAGGAGCCCCCAACTCAGAACGCGTCTCTTGCCAACACGGCGTGAAATCATCGCTCAGCCCCCTGCAGCCTCAAGCCGCGTGGCAATAATACTCCGCGGGTCACCGTCCGGGTAACCTACTGAGCAGGCTTCCCCTTTTTTGTGCGTCGGGACCGCGGCCCGGGCGGCATGCGCTCCGGTCGCCCCTGGCGACGGGCATGCGCCTTCCAGAAAGAATCCACGACACCTGCGGCAAGCCAGCGCCGATCCACCGTCGGACCGAAAATGTGCCGATACATCATCGGCCCTATCAACAGGGCAACACTGAGCTCCTCATCCAGCAGGACCGGAAACATGCCGGCATTCATGCCCCGCTGCAGCAGCTTGCGCAATCCCAGACGCGAGCGCTCCGACACCCGCGCCCGCCACGCGCGGCCGAACTCCGGGTTCACGGCCGAATAGGCAATCAGGTGCGGGGCCAGGCGCCGCTGGATCTCGGCGCGCGCCGCCGGCGGCTCATAGGCAAGAAAGGATTTCATGTCCGCTCGCAGATCCCCCGAGTCCTGCTCGCTGGGATCCTGCTCCTCGACGCCGTGAACGTGCATCAGCACCTCGAGGCACAACGCATCCTTGTCCTGCCAATGCTTGTAGACGGTTGCCTTGCTCACGCCTGCCGCAGCGGCGATCGCATCCATGCTCGCCGCCGCGATGCCGCGGCTCGCGAACAGCTCTGTGGCCGCGGCCAGGACTTTCTGATGGGCCCGTTGGCTCAGGCCGCGTGACACGCTGCTTACACCTCGATCTTGGAAAAGCGCCAGGCGCCCAGCCCGATGAACATGGCGGCGAGAATGACCAGAACGGCGGCATCGAGCGTCGGTCCGAAGTGCGCCTGCTCGATGAGGGCCGAGCGCAGACCATCGACACCATAGGACAGGGGATCCACCCGCGTCACGGCTGCAAGCACCGCCGGCAGGTGGTCGAGCGGGTACAGCGCTCCCGACAGAAAGAAGAGCGGCATGACCAGGAAGTTCATGACCATCTGGAACCCCTGCATGTCCTTCAGCGAGGAGCCCACCGTCGTGCCCAGTCCGGCAAACACCAACGCGATGAGCGCGAGAAACACGAGCGCCTCGGGCAGCAGGGCGAGATTCGCCGGACGAAATCCGGCAATCAGGCACACGATGGCCACCAGACAGCCTTGCAGCAAGGCTACCGTGGCGGCTCCACAGGTACGCCCCAGCATGATGAATACTCGCGGCACCGGGGCGACCAGGGTTTCCTTCAGAAAGCCGAACTGCCGGTCCCACAGCAAGGCAATTCCCGAGAACGTCGCGGAGAACAGTACTGTCATGGCGATCACCCCAGGGGCCACGAACTGCAGGTAGCTGCCGCGTCCGGCCTGGCGGTAAACGGCGCCCATGCCGAAGCCCAGCGCCACCAGGTACAACACAGGTTGCCCGAGCGAGGCGATGATCTGAACCCTGGAACGCGTGTAGCGTCGCAGCTCGCGCAGCCATAAAATATAGATAGCCGACATCTCAGCGCCTCCACATACGATGGACGTTGCGCATTCTCTCCGCGGCGCTGGCCGACTCGTCGCGCAGGGCCGTGCCGGTCAGAGCAAGGAATGCGTCCTCCAGGCTCGCGGTATTCGTCTTGTCCTTCAGCTGCTGCGATGTGCCGAGAGCCACGATCTTGCCGTGGTCGATGATCGCGATGCGCGATGCGGCCCGATCCGCTTCATCCATGTAGTGAGTGGTGAGAAAGACCGTCACGCCCTCTTTCTGGTTAAGCTCCTTCACGTGCGTCCAGAGCTGGTTGCGGCTCTGCGGATCCAGTCCGAGCGTCGGCTCGTCCAGGAACAGTATCCGCGGCGTATGCAGCAGGCCGCGGGAGATCTCCAGGCGGCGGCGCATGCCACCGGAGAACTCCTTCACGGGGCTATCCTTGCGCTCCCAGAGACCGAAGGTCGTGAGCAGCGCTTCCGAGCGCTCGCGGCGGACCTTGCGCGGCACGTGGTACAGCGCGCCGTGCAGATCCATGTTTTCCCACGCCGTGAGCTCCTGATCCAGGCTGGGATCCTGGAACACGATGCCGAAGCGGCGGCGCACCTCGTTCTTGTGGCGCGTCGGGTCCAGGCCGTCGATCTCGAGCTTGCCGCTCGTCACCGCCAGCAGCGTCGTGAGCATCTTGATGGTGGTGGTCTTCCCGGCTCCGTTGGGTCCCAGGAAGGCGAAGATCTCGCCCGCCGCGACGTCGAAGGAAACGGCATCGACGGCAGTGAATTCCCCGAACTTGCGCGTGAGGTTCTCGGCGCGGATCATCGATCTCCCTTGCAGCGCGATTCCATGGCGGCTGCTGTTTTAAACGATACTAGACAGTTCAGTTTAGTTTTGCAACAGAGCGTACGGGAGTGGCTGGGATGAGGGCACGACGGGCCTTACACACATTGGGAGCTTGCCTGGCAGTGCTGCTGTGGCAGGCGGCCCCTGCACAGTCCCTGCAGGGTGAGTCGCTGGTAGCGGCGCTGCAAGGCGGCGGTTACGTCATTCTGATGCGTCACGCCAGCTCACCGCAGGAGCCTCCCACCCCTGCGCAATCCGACCCCCATAACCCGCGGCACGAGCGGCAGCTCGACGCGCTCGGACGCGCCTCTGCCCGTGATATGGGCGCGGCCCTGCGCCGCCTGCACATTCCTGTCGGCGCGGTGCTCTGCAGTCCGACCTATCGGGCGCTCGAGACTGTGCGCCTCGCACAGCTCGGCAAGCCCCAGATCCGTGAGCAGCTGGGAGATTCGGGGCACAGCATGCAGGCCGATCCCACCGGGGCGCGCGGCAAGTGGCTGCGAGCGCAGGTAGCTGCCTCCCCTGCGCCTGGAACCAACACTCTGCTGGTTACGCACCTGCCCAACATCACGGAGGCTTTTCCGGCGAGCGCAGCAGGTCTGCGCGACGGCGGGGCGCTGATTTTGCGTCCGGACGGCCATGGCGGCGCGCAACTGGTGGCCCGCATCGGCATCGAGGAGTGGCCGCGCCTCGCGGCCGCACCGTGACTGAGCGGCAGACGCTCGCGAAGCGCAACCTCCTGCCGGTCGCACCTCGTGAGCAGACCCCCCGTTTGGGTCGCGTGAATGTCAGCGTCGCAGCGCGACTTTGTGCTGATGTTCCTCTCCCGGTAGCGCGAATACGAACAGACTGCCACCCAGGGTCGTGTACTTCGCCAGATCCTTGTAGCCGCCGACGGCTCCGAGTCCCGCGGTCGCTTCCTGCAGGCCCGCGGCCATGCCGATGCCGGCCCAGCCGCCGATGCCCGAGTACACACCGACGTACTGCTTGCCCCCGTACTCATAGGTGAATACGTCGCCGATGATTCCCGAAGGCATCTTGAACTTCCACAGCTCCTTGCCCGTCTTCGGATCCACCGCTTTCAGATACCCCTCCAGCGTCCCGTAGAACACCACATCGCCCGCAGTCGTCAGGGCGCCCGACCACACCGAGAAGCGCTCCGGGTCGGACCACATGATCTTGCCCTGCACCGGGTCCCAGGCGATGAAGTTGCCCATCCCGCCGTGACTGTTGGGTGTCGGGAACATGGTGAGCGTCGCCCCGACGTACGGCTGGCCGGCGGTGTACTCGATCTGGAAGGGCTCGTAGTTCATGCACACGTGGTTGGTGGGCACCATGAACCAGTGGAGCTTCGGATCCCAGCTGGAGGGCTGCTCGTCCTTCGCCCCCAGCGCCGCCGGACAGATGTTCTTCACATTCACGTCCGGGCCGCTGTAGCCGGGCGCGAACTGCTTGTTGACGACCGGGCGGCCGGTCTTCATATCGACATGGCTCGCCCAGTTGATATCCGGATCGTACTTCCGCGCCACCAGCAGCTCACCGGTCGCACGGTTG
>CAZLYG010000384.1:0-5488 GCA_964563075.1 uncultured Steroidobacteraceae bacterium
GAGAAACAACCACGCCTCATCGAGGATGAGCAGCGTCGGGGCGCCGTCGAATTGCGCCTCCAGGCGGTGAAAGAGGTAGGTCAGCACGGGAAGCACCGCAGCTTTAGAGTGCATGAGCTCTTCCATCTCGAAGCACTGCACGCTGGCGGATCGCAGCTCCTCATGATCCGCATCCAGGAGGCGCCCCAGGGGGCCTGCGAGCGTGTAGGGCTGGAGCGCCTGCCTCAATTGATTGGCTTGCAGCAGAGCCGCAAGACCGGTCAGCGTACGTTCGCTCGCGGGTGCGCTGGCGAGGCTGCCCAGAGCGGACCAGATCGCGTCCTTCACCTCGGGGGTAAGCGAAACACCTTCATGCGCAAATAGACTTGCGAGCCAATCGGCCGCCCAGCTCCGCGTGGTGTCGTCGTGAATCTGCGCGAGGGGCTGAAAGGCAATTGACCCCTCGGCCCCGAGCTCATAGTGCGCACCCCCGCTTCCCAGCACGACGGCTCGGGCAGAGCGGCCCTTGTCGAATATCACAACACGGGCGCGAGGGTAACGCCGGAACTGGAGGGTGAGAGTTGCGAGCAGCACGGACTTCCCGGAGCCGGTCGGTCCTACCACCATCATGTGGCCGACATCGCCAACGTGCGTCACGAGGCGAAACGGCGTCGCACCGTCGGTCCGAGTGACCATGAGCGGCGGACCGTGAAGGTGCGCATTTTCGTGAGGTCCGGCCCACACGGCTGATAGCGGGAGCAGGTGTGCGAGATTGAGTGTGGAGATAGGCCGTTGGCGCACGTTGGCGTAGACCTGTCCCGGAATCGAGGACAGCCAGGCCTCGACGGCATTCAGGCTCTCGGCAATCGCGACGAAGCCGCGCCCCTGAATGACGCGCTCGACAGCCTTGCGCTTCTCCTCGACGGCGGACAGGTCCCGGTCGCTGATGGTGACGGTCGCGGTCACGTATCCATAGCCGACCGCATCGCTGCCGAGTTCCTGGAGAGCGGCGTCCGCATCCGTCGCCTTGTTGGCCGCGTCCGAATCGACGAGGGGCGACTCTTCCTGTGAGAGCGTCTCGCGCAGGATGGTAACGATGCCCTTTCGCTTGGCGAACCACTGGCGCCGGATCTTGGTGAGCTCGCGCTCCGCATCCGCTTTGCTCAGGAACAGGAATCGCGTCGTCCAGCGATAGGCGAAGCCCAGGCGATTCAGGTCATCCAGCACGCCCGGCCAGGTACTTGTCGGAAACCCTCGCACCGCAATTATGCGAAGGTGGCTGTCGCCCAGCATGGGAGCGACGCCTCCTGTCAGCGGCATGTCCGTGAGCAGCGCGTCCAGATAGAAGGGAACCTCAGGGACGGACACGGGATGCTTGTTTTCGGACACGCACTCATGCAGATACGCGAGTGTCTGCTCGTCGGAGAGCCAGGCGACCTCGGGCATTGCGCCTTCGACTAGTGAGAGGAACCGGTCCGATTCGGTGACGAAAACGCCCAGCAGCTCTTGCCAATCGACGCTCTCCTGGTGGGCAGACTCGTACAGCAAACGACCGGCGCGCGCTTGAGTCTCGGCCGGTGGCATGTACAGCAGCGTCAGCGTGTAGGTGCTCTCAAAGTGGGCACCCTCCTCCTCGAAGGCTGCCTTACGCTCCTCATCCACGAGCCAGGAGAGCGGATCTGGAAAGGTCGAAGCGGGGTAGTCGATGGCCGGCCGCCGCGCGGCTTCCACGAACAAGGCCCAACCAGAGCCCAGACGCTTCAGCGCGTTGTTGGTTCGTGCAGCTGCCTGTACAAGCTCGCTCTCCGTGGCGGAATCCAGATCCGGCCCGCGCAGGCGAGCACTGCGCTGCAGAGAGCCGTCCTTGTTCAGCACGACGCCAGGCGCGACGAGCGCTGCCCAGGGCAGAAAGTCGGCAAGGCACGAGGGCCGCTGACGATATTCACGAAGATTGAGCACGAATCACGCCTCGAGATACGGACGGTGT
Organism: uncultured Steroidobacteraceae bacterium; assembly: GCA_964563075.1. Taxonomy (GTDB): domain Bacteria; phylum Pseudomonadota; class Gammaproteobacteria; order Steroidobacterales; family Steroidobacteraceae; genus 13-2-20CM-66-19. The sequence goes on from CAZLYG010000384.1 coordinate 1,967, forward strand.
TTGACGTGGCGCGCGAACACGTCCATGAATTGCGGATCCAGCTTTGCGCCCCACACGGCGGCCGAATGGCCGACGAGACCGAGGACTATTCCGGGGACCCACAAATGCAGACCCAGTGCCACCGCCGCGGCGAGTGTCCCGTTGAGAATGGCAACTGATCGCGGCGCACCGGCAAGGAAGATCGGCTCGGTGAGTGCCCGATGCAGGGGGACCTCGAATCCTTCAGTGGGGTTGTTCTGTGACATGGTTGAATTCGTCGCTCTCCAGTTCGCACGTGAGAGCCGTCAGGCCACTGTCGCGCCACCTGCAAAGCTGAAAAACGTGAGAAAGAAGCTGCTAGCGGCGAAAGCGATGGACAGGCCGAATACGATCTGGATCAGCCGTCGGAATCCGCCGCTCGTATCGCCGAACGCCAAGGTCAGGCCGGTGACGACGATGATGATCACCGCGACGATCCGGGCGACCGGACCTTGTATGGAATCGAGAATGGACTGCAACGGGGCTTCCCACGGCATGTTGGAGCCAGCCGCGTTGGCGCGAACGGCGAACAGACAGGTCATGAGGGCCGCAACGAGGTCTGCAGGGCGAATGATGAAACGGGTTCTCGGACGTTTTGTGCTGTTCACGCGTCATCTCCTTCAGTGTGGTGGGTAGAGGAGGGACAGAAAGATCCGCTGGCGGCTTCGCGAGGAATCGTTTCGAGCTCGTAGCCGGCGGCGCTGCAGCCGACCAATCGCGCCAGCTCTTCTATCCTGCGAGCGCGTCCGCGGCCGGCGATGAACACGATCAGATCGACAGCCTCTGCTATCAGAGGCCGGGGGACCGTGATAACCACTTCCTGGATCAGCTGCTCCAAGCGAGTCAGCGCCCCTTGCGCCGAACCGGCGTGGATGGTTGCAAGACCGCCCGGGTGCCCGGTTCCCCAAGCCTTGAGGAGATCGAGCGCCTCGGCACCTCGGACCTCGCCCACGACAATGCGATCAGGGCGAAGCCGCAGCGTCGAGCGAACCAGCTCGCTCATCGACGCGACACCTCGCTTGGTCCGCATGGGGACGTGATCGTCCGACAGGCACTGCAGCTCGACGGTATCTTCGATGAGGATTACCCGGTCGCCCGTGCGCGCCATCTCTTGCAGTAGCGCGTTCGCGAGCGTCGTCTTACCGGTGCTCGTCCCGCCGGCAATGAGAATGTTCCGGCGCTCGCGCACAGCCTGGCGAAGGGCGAGCGCGTGAGCTTCGCTCATCACGCCATCCAGGACGTACTGTGCGAGAGGAACAACCCCGACGGCTCGCTTGCGAATCGCGAACGCTGGCGCGCGGGTTACAGGCGGCAGTACCGCCTCGAACCGTTCTCCAGTCTCTGGCAGCTCGCCCGAGACAATCGGGGCGCCCGCGTGAACCTCGAGGCGCAGGTGTGCGGCGACCAGTCGGATGATGCGTTCGGCGTCCTGTGTGGTCAGTTGCATACCTGACGGAGCACGTCCGGCCCCGAGCCGGTCGAACCAGAGCGAGCCGTCGGGGTTGAGAAGGATCTCGACGATCTCCGGATCTTCCAGCGCGCGAGCGATGATCGGGCCCATGGCGGTCCGTAGCATCCGGGTCTGGCGATCATTGACGATCGCGAGAGGGGACACTTTCGGGGAGGCGATGTCGTTCACGACGGCCCCGCATCCGAGAGATCGGAGCCGCTGGCGGCGTCCCTCGCCGCGGGGGAATGAGCGCTGGCGCCGTCTCCGGGGACCGGGTCACGATGCTCGGGGGCGATTTCGTGCCAGACCTCGCCGACGAGACTGCCGCCTCGCTGCAGGTGCCTCGCGAGCTGCGCGACGAAGTCAGCGAACCGAGCGCGGCCCTGAGCCCTTGCGGCATCCTGCATCCCTTCCGGGACCGGTGCAGTGACGGCGAGCTGGTGCCGGATCCACAAGGCCGTGGTTTCCAGCAGGACGGCTTGGTCGCGTTCGAGGCGCTCGAATTGCCGCGACAAGGTGTCGAGCCTGCGCGCCATCGCTACGTTGCGCTGGTTCGGTCCGTCAGGAGAAAAGTAGGCTGCAAGCGCCGCCGCCACGATTCCGGACTTGGAGACGTTTTTCAGAGCGGCGAGCTCGTCCAAGCGGCTGGCGTGCTCGGGCTCCAGAAAGATGTTGAGGCGGGCGCGGCTCACAGAGGTATCCCATCGCCCGGATCGAGTGCCGCTAGGCGTACGGTGCGCGTCATTTGTCGCTGCTGGCTCTGTCGTTGCACGCTGTCGCCGTCGGTCTCACCTGCCTCGTCAAATTCGTCATCGAATTCGGAACCGCGAGGCCGCCGCGGGTCATGCTCCTGATGTTCAGCCAGGTTCCGGGCCGGCTCGGCCAAGAGCGCTTCGAGGGACGACTCCGGGGAAATGCCGCCGCCGTCCCCGGAAGCGGAACGCTCGTCCGTCGACCGATGAGGGATGGAGGGCGAGGCAGGGGGGAGGGCTCGCCCGGTCCAGTCATCCGGTCGTCGGGCAGGACGATCGGGATACGCTTCGGTGCACGCCGACGGCGGCGGCAAACTGGGTGGAGGGAAAACGCGCGCAATGAAATTGCGATCGTCGAAGTAGCGCAGCTTGCGGGCTCTCACGGGCGCGTGGCCGGAGACCATGACGATTTCTTCGCCCGGCGGAAACTGCATGACCTCCCCAGGAGTCAGCAGCGGCCTCGCCGTCTCCTGCCGGCTGATCATGAGATGGCCCAGCCAGGGCGACAGACGGTGACCGGCATAGTTGCGCTGCGCGCGTAACTCTGTCGCCGTCCCTAGAGCATCCGAGATCCTCTTTGCTGTGCGCTCGTCGTTGGTCGAGAACGCGATACGGACATGGCAGTTGTCCAGGATGGCGTTGTTGGGTCCGTAGGCCTTCTCGATCTGATTCAAGGATTGCGCGATCAGAACTGCGCGCAGGCCATAACCGGCCATGAATGCCAGGGCGGACTCAAAGAAGTCGAGGCGACCGAGGGCCGGAAACTCATCGAGCATCATCAAGGTGCGTCTGCGTACACGCTCGCCGGCCACCGTCTGCGAGCGCCGAGATCCCCTGCCCTGTCGGGGCTGTTCCAGGCTTTCGGTCAGACGGCGGCCGATCTGGTTCAGGATCAGGCGGATGAGCGGCTTGGTCCGGCTGATGTCGGACGGGGGCACAACCAGGTAGAGGGAAACGGGGTGCGCGGCGTCGATGAGATCGGCGATGCGCCAATCGCATCGACTGGTCACCGCTGCCACAATCGGGTCTCTGTACAGGCCCAGGAATGACATCGCGGTTGAGAGCACGCCTGATCGCTCGTTGTCCGACTTGTTCAGCACCTCGCGGGCACCGCTCGCGACCACCGGATGCGTCGCATCACCAAGGTGTAACGTCGTCATCATCGTTCGTAAGGTCGCCTCGAACGGGCGGCTGGGATCGGACAGGAGCGCCGCGACGCCACGCAGGGTCTTGTCGTTCTCCGCGTAGAGGACGTGGAGGATTGCCGCAACCAGGAGGGAGTGGCTGGTCTTTTCCCAATGG
>CAZLYG010000385.1:0-5487 GCA_964563075.1 uncultured Steroidobacteraceae bacterium
CGAGCCGTACTGCGCGGCCGCACCCTCCGTGAGCACCTCGACGTGATCGACGGCGGAGATCGGAATGAAGTTGAGGTCTGCGGCGGCGCCTCCTTCGTAGGGGCTGGCGCTGTCGACAGCGAGGTTCGCAGTCGTGTGCCGCCGCTTGCCGTTCACCAGGATGAGCACGTCGTTAGGGCTCAGCCCGCGCAGACGCGCCTGCAGCGTTTGGTTACCCATGTCGAAGCCGAAGCTCTGCGCGATGAGGGACGGCACGAGCTGTGCGAGAGCATTGATCAGGTCGGGTTTGCCTGCCTGGAGCAGCTCCGAGGAGCTGATGATCTGGATGGGTCCGGGGCTCTCCGCCGCCCTGATTTCCCTTTGGCGCGTGCCGGTGAGGATCAGCTCCGGCCGAATAACGGTCTGTTGGTCGGCCGGAAGAACTGCCGAAGCCGCGACGGCAGCCATCTGTGCATGGAGAGGCGTGGTCGCCGCGAAAGCAGCAGTCGCCGCGACGACAACGACGGCTGTCCTGCATGAGATCATGGTCAACTCACCATGATCAGAGCACCGACGTTGAGGCTGCCAGCCTGGTTGCATTCTCGAGTCCCCTGCGACTCAGGATGCCGATCACGAAGGGAGCGGGCGTTTGGTGTTCGAGATGGTGTCCGCAGTACAGGCGACACCATAGCGGCGCAGGATGTTCGGCGCAAGTTCGATCGAAGAGAGCGGGGAACCGGGCTGCTGCCATCCCGCCGCCGGCGCGGCGTAAAGAAGTGAACGTTTGCGCGTCGCGCCGCCCATGCGGAGAGGGGCGACCGGTCGAGCTCGGTCTACAGCTTACTCACGCCCGCTTTACTCGTCGCCGCATTCCAAGGCTCGCTGCCGCGGCAATCAGGCCACCGAGTGTAAGGAGAAGCGCGTCGGGCTCCGGCACCGAAATCACCCTCGGTTTGACCGTCACCGAGAAGGTGGCGTCCGCAATATCAGAAAAATCCGCGAACGTCCCGCCATCTGCCCCGCCGATAATCGAGAACGCATTGAGCGAATACGTCCCCACCGGAGCGGCCGAAGAAAGCGTGACATCGAACAGCTCGAGCGGTCCGCTGCTCTCGCCGGGAGCGAGCGACAGCGGCGCGTCGAGGAAGAACGGCGAGTCGTCCACAGTCAGAAGCGGCGACGATGTCGATGAGGCATCGCCGTTCAGATAGATGGTGTCCGTGGCAGAGGGATTGAGGATCGTCGCATCGAAAGCAACCCTTGCCGTGCCCTGCGTCACCACCTGGTCGGGATTGGTGAGCTTCAAGTCGAGCAGCGGTTCGGCGCCTGCGGGAATGATCCCGGCCGAGAGAAAGAGGGAGAATGCCGATGCGAGGAGATTTCGAGTTCTCATGACTGTCATTTTCTCTTTGTGTATGGGATTCGCGGCTCCGATGCGATTATCGATAGTCAGCTGATCACTATCGGCGCGGCTAAGGTCGTAGTGATCTGCACATCGTCTGTAACGACGGCCGTAAGCGTGTGGGCGCCCTTGGAATACAGGGTCGAATCGAACAGGAACTGGTAGCCGCAATCGAGAGGCGCTTGCGGATAGACGGCCACAACGTCGGGCCTCGCAAATCCGGCCGTTGCGGTGCCGAGCAGAGCCCCATCCAGAAAGATCTGGACTGACTTGATCCCTGCCGGATCGAAAGCCCAGGGATAGAACGTCACGGTTCCCGCAATGGGATTGGGATTGGATGGGCTAAGCGCCCAATTCGTCGTCGGCGGCGTGAAGTCTGATCCTGACACCGGCGACTTCAGCAGTATCACCGGCTGGCGGATCAAGTCACGATCCTCAGTTCCTGGGCCCAGAGCCATCAACAATCCCGAGGAGGTGACCCTGATCACCGTCGCATCGCTACTGCTCCAAGCGACCGTCTGGCCACTGATGGCGTTTCCTAAAGCATCCTTGACCGAGGCGGAGAGCTGTACGAAGTCCCCGGCCGTTGGCGATGCGATCGAGGCTACGGTGACTGTACTTGGGGCCTGAACGCAGCTGACCGATATGTTGCCGACGTTCGCTGCGGTTACGCTACCCGTTGCGTTCGTCACCGAACAGGTCCCATTCAGCGGCTGCGTCTGCACCGAAACGGAGTAATTCGAGCCGGAAGCAAACGTTGACGCAAAGGCAAATGGACCATTGTCGTTTACTGTGAGACTCGAAGCACCGGAGGTCTGCAGTGTGACGGAGGTGCCTGTGGTCAAACCCGTCACGGAGCCCCCGACCGTGTACGAGCTGCTGCTCGAAGGGGAGTTGTTTGACGAGCCTCCTGCCCCCGATCCGCCACCGCAACCTGCCAGGCCAATCCCCGCAATGATGAGCGCGCAGGGTACGAGACTTGTGGCGCAGTGCTTGTCGTTAGTCACTTTCAAAGACCTCAGCGATTCGGGATCGCTGATCAAGTCAGGAGTTTGACCCGCGGCCGTGCTATGGCACGGGCGGCACAGCGACGCGAGCGCCAAGGCTCCAGTTTCCGGACAGCGTGCCAGCCGTGTAGGTCCCCGAAAGCTTCAGGGTTCCGGTTGTCACGGTGACCGGGAACGTCACCTCGATGTACTGTGCACTGCCCGGTGTGAGACCCTCGGCCACTTCGCCAGCGCCGGAAAGCGGGGGAATGCCGTTCAGGCTTATGACGAGCGCTCTAATGTTGTCGGCTGTCACGTTACCCTTGTTCTTGATGCCGATCGCGACAACCCATACCGAGCCGTTATAGGTGAACTGCGGCGCAGCGGCGAGCGCGACGGACATCTGCGGGGGACCGCTCGAGAGGATCACGTTCACCGCCGATCCCACGGTAACCGAATCTCCCGGTGGCGGAGACTGGCTCGACACCTCGCCCAAAGGTACGGTGCTGCTCGCCTCATTGCTGATCGTGCCGAGGGTAAGCTCAGCGCCGATCAGCGCAGTGGTTGCTGCGGTCTGCGTGTCACCGAACACGTTCGGCACTTGCGTCAGCACCGGCGCAGGACCTCGAGAGATGACGAGATTGATCGCCGTCCCGCCGGCTACGGACGAGCCTCCCGCTGGGCTCTGAGCGATGATGACGCCTGGTGGGGCCACGCTGCTGTACTGCTGGGTGATCGGACCGAGGAACAACGAGGAAGGGAGCGAAGCCGCGGAGAGCGGCAGCCCAACGAGATTCGGGACAGTCACGCCGCTCGAGAAGACCAAATTGACCGCTGAGCCGGACACCGCAGAGCTTCCTGCGCCGGGGTCCTGACTGATGACGATCCCTGGCGCGACAGTCGTACTCGGCTGCAGCGTGACGGTCCCGGCGACCAAGCCCGCTGCCGTCAACGCGCTAGTTGCTGCATCCTGTGTGTCGCCGACCACGTTCGGTACGGAGTCGACCGGCGTGAGGATGACGGTCACTTCTTGCCCGGTGGCGATCTTGATGCTCTGAACGAGGATCTGACCACTGTCGTTGATGGACACGCCATCCACAAGGGTGTACTGCGCCGCGTCGGCGCTCGATATCTGTGAGTTCAGGTCGACCATTGAGCCATTGGCGTAAAGGAAGGCATGCAGCGCAGCGTTGCCTTTCGTCCAGGAAAGTCCGGTGATTTGACCGCTCGAATTGATCGCATTCCCCTGACTGCCACCCGGCCCACCGAGATTGCCGACATCCTTCATCCCGCCGCTGGCGCTGTAGAGAAACGCGTCCGGCCCATTGCCGCAAGCGGCCGAAGAGTACCCCGTCACCTGACCGCTCGAATTGATGGCGAGAGCGGAGGTGTATGGGGAGTAGAAGCCGGGATTGTTGGGACAGAGGAAGAGGCTGCCGATGTCCGTTGCCGTTGCGGTCACTTGGTTATAGAGGTACCCGTGAGGATTCGCGTTCACCCACGCGGTGCCGACGATTTGTCCGGAATCATTGATCCCGGCCCCGTAGCTCGAGCAGCCGAAGAACGTTCCGAGATCTTGAAGACTTCCCGCGACGGAATCATAGAGAAACGTGTGGTAGGTATTCCCCGGGCAACCGGCGACAACCGGAAACAACGCCGTTCCGACGATCAGTCCTCCCGAGTTGACTTGGGTGCCCCAACTCGCCACCGATCCCGGAGGTTGCGGAATGAGCGTGAATGTTCCCTTCTGATAGCTGAAGGCGGTCGGGGACTCCGTCGTTGCGCAGACCGCGCCGGCAATCTGGCCGCTCGCGTTGATGCCGATCCCAATCGTTGGAGCATTGGAGGCGCAAAAGAAATTCGGGTTATAGGATGGAAGACTTAGCGTCGTTCCCGAGGAGTACCGGAAGAAGCCATCGCCCGGCTGCTGGCCATTCGGGTAGCCGGGGTAGTTGTATGGGACGGTCCAAAATCCGCCTCCCGCCGCGGGAGGTCCGATGAAGCCCGTGACCTCGCCGCTCGTGTTGATGGCATTTCCGATGGGCGCCGCCGATTGGCCTGCCGCCGGCGGTATTTCAGTGACGGAATATTGCTGGGCGCCGGCGGGAACAGGACCCGCTGCGAGGCTTGCCATCATCAGGGTGGCAAGCGTGAAGTCGTGAAACTTGCCCGCTGCCGAGCGGAAGGGTCTGGAACCCCGCAGGCAAGCCGCAGCCACCCGCAGGACGTGCTTCGATAACACTTGTAATTCTCCCCGTCGACTGTTCTGTTCTCTTCTTCTTTTCCCAGGTGCCACGCCCGGCGGATGGACGCCTCGGCGCGATGGATCGCCTGCGGCGCCCCGCAACCGGCGGCAGTGCGCGGCTTTGCTCGAGCCGCCCGATCGTTCTCCTGGCGCGGAACCAGAGTCCGTTACGGCTGCGAAAGCTCGCAATGGTCATGAGTAGACAAGAGGGGACACCTGCTGACATCGGACGAGGCCTCGCTGCGATGGTGCGGTGCACACCAGTCGCATGCGGGGGGTAACGGAGGCGTTTCTGATCGCGGGGTACTCCACTTTCCGTGGTGGTCGCCCTACACTGCATCGAGACTGCGTGCCGGAGCGGGCGAAGCGGCGACGGGTTCAGGACGTCTCTCGTACAAGCTTGAATTCTCAGGAAAATAACAAGAACGGCCGGCGGCTCATCGGTTGGAAGGCCATCGGCCATTACCTTGGATGCAGCGCGCGAACGGCGAGGCGATGGGAAATGGAGCGCGCCCTGCCGGTCCGTCGGCTTCCGGGGGGCCGCGGCACGGTTTGGTCAAGTCCCGACGAGCTGGCCGCTTGGCTGAAATCGTTCCCGAATGAAGTCCAGGCCGCGCGTGCGCAGACGTGCAGCGAGACGCAGCCGGAAATAGGGGAGACCGAACCGCACCCCGCACCCGCCATTGATCCATCACCGGCTCAGGTGGACGGGCGCCGGCGCTGGGTGCCCGAGCTCGTGGCCATAGCCTCCATCGCGATCGCGAGCCTCGGTGGACTAGCCGTGTGGGCATTGCTCCATGCCCATGGAGCATCCCCGATGGTTCACACGCCGTACGACGATGATCCCGGCGCACGTGACTTGTACCTCACCGCGC
>CAZLYG010000386.1:0-5484 GCA_964563075.1 uncultured Steroidobacteraceae bacterium
CGGCCAAGAACGCCATCCTCATCGTCGAGTTCGCCAAGGAGTACCACGATGGCGGTATGGATCTGATCGAGGCAACCGTGACCGCAGGCAGGCAGCGACTGCGGCCGATTCTGATGACCTCCCTGGCCTTCATTCTGGGAGTGATGCCGCTCGCGGTGGCGACCGGTGCGGGGGCCGGGGGGCGGACTGCGATCGGCACGGGTGTCATCGGCGGGATGGTGACAGCCACAGTGCTGGCCGTTTTCCTGGTGCCGGTGTTCTTTGTCGCCATTCGTGGGCTCAGGCGCAAGCCGCCGACGCGCTCGGACACCCCCGGAAGCTCGCGCACCCCCGCCACCCCCGCCACTCAGGACGCTGAGGCGCCGCCGGGACTGGATCAGCCTCGCGGCGATGGGTCCCCGGCATGAGGTGCATTTCCTTCCCGGGCCTGGTCACCGCGCTGGTCTCGGCGGCCACACTGGCCGCCTGCACCCTGCAGCCTCGCTACTCACGGCCCCAGGCACCGGTGCCCGCGACGTGGAACGGGAAAGCGGCCGGCTCTGCGGCCACGGCCTCTATCGCGGATCTGGGATGGCGGCAGTTCTTCCCCGACCCGACATTGCAGCGGCTGATCTCACTCGCGTTGGCCAACAACCGTGACCTGCGCGTAGCGGCGCTGAATGTGCGAGCGGCGCAGGCGCAATATCGGATCCAACGTGCCGACCTGTTCCCGGCCGTTGCGGTCAGTGGTCTCGAGGAAGTCCAGAAGTACCCTGCAGGGGTCCTTGCTACGAGCTCCACGGGAGCCTCCTCAGGCCGCGGCGGTACTCCGGTCCCGGGCGGGAGCACGGTCCGCCTCTTCGAGGTGGGGGTCGGATTCACCTCCTACGAAATCGACCTGTTTGGCAAGATTCGCAGCCTCGACCGGGCCGCGCTCGAGCGATACTTCGGGTATGAGGAGACGCGGCGCAGCTCCCAGCTTGCCCTGATCGCGGAGGTTGCCAGCGCCTACCTGGCCGTCCTTGCGGACGAGGCCAGCCTCAAAGTGACGCGGCAGACCCTCGAGAGCCAGACCGCGTCCTACGATCTGACCCGCAAGAGCCTGGATGAAGGTGCCACGACCGCCCTGGCGCTGCGACAGGCAGAAACAGCCGTAGACACCGCGCGTGCCAACCTGGCCGCCTACACGCGACAGGCCGAACAGGATCGCAACGCGTTGATGCTTCTGATAGGTGTTCCGTTGCCTGCCGACCTGGCACTCGATACGGATATCAATGCGGAGAAACTCTCGGCTGAGCTGCCTGTTGGCGTGCCCTCCGAGGTGCTCGCACGCCGCCCGGATGTTCTGGCGGCGGAGCACCAGCTGATCGCGGCCAATGCCGACATCGGCGCGGCACGAGCGGCTTTCTTTCCCAGCATCACGCTGACCGGCCAATACGGGACCGCCAGCACGCAGCTCTCCGGGCTGTTCAAGCCCGGCTCGACGGCGTGGTCGTTCGCACCGCAGGTGACGATCCCGATCTTTGCCGGGGGCGCCAATGTGGCGAATCTCGAGCTGAGCAAAGTCGAAAAGAACGTATATATCGCGCAGTACGAAAAGGCGCTGCAAAGTGCTTTCAAGGAAGTCGACGACGCATTGGCTGCGCGCGCTACGCTGGACGAGCAGCTGGTCGCGCAGCGGGCCCTCCTGGAGGACTCATCGGAATCCTATCGCCTGGCTGAAATGAGGTTTCGCAGCGGTGTGGACAGTTTCCTGCCGGTGTTGGACGCGCAGCGCGCGCTGTATGGGGCGCAACTGGGCGTGGTGAACCTGCAGCTGCTGCGCCTGGAGAACATGGCAACACTTTACAAGGCACTCGGTGGCGGCATGAAGGCCGACTCCGCACCACCCGGACCTGCGGGTACCTGAGGGGAATTACGATGGTCACCTTGACGGTCGAGAATCGGGATTCCGCGCCACCACCGGTGTGGCGGCGGGCCGCGGCCGTGAGCGAATTCGCACTGCGCGTTCTGGCAGCTGTACTGCAGATCCTGGCGACTGTAGCGGTCGTACAGGCCCTGGTCCCGGCGGTCGCAGGTATCTACTTCAGAGGTGTCGTCATTGCGTATGGGCTGGCGGCCCTGCTGCGCGGCAAATATGAACTGTTCATATTTCAGCATTTCATCGGGGTGCAGAAACCGGGCCCGGCGCCACACGCGCGAGCTGTAGTCCGGGGGCTGGGGATCAGAGTGCTCATCCGCAGCGCGCTGGCGTGCGCGCTACTTCTCGTGTTCACGACGGATATGGATGTGATGGATGTGTACCTGCGTCCCTATCTGCAGACATATCTGCCATTCGTACTCGCGGTTCCGTTTGCGACTGTGGCGCTTTTTCTTGCCAGCACGCTCCGTGCGGTGAACCACACACTGGGGAGTGTCGTGGTCTCCAGCTACAGCATCAACATCATGATCGTCATCGCGGCCGGCACCACCGCCGCCATCCGGCCGGACGCACCGTTGGTCAGCGTCTCCTGGGGCTTTTTCATCGGTTGCGTGCTGGCCGCCGGGATCGGCGTGCTGCTCACCCGGCGCGTGTTCGAACTGCCGGAGAACTCGCAGGAGCCGAAGCTGGACGCCAAGGAGTGGCGCGAGATCTATACCTCCGCCGCCAAAAATGGCGTGACGGGCGTCGCTCTGGCCGCGCTTCAATGGGGACCGCTGTGCGTACTGGCGGTGCTGGGTACAGTGGTAGAGATAGCCCAGTATGCAGTCGTCGCACGCACCGCGCAGATCATCGACTTCCTGGTGCCCACCGTGATTTTCATTCCGCACAGTGCCACGATCCGCTCGCGCCTGTGCCAGGCAATGCGCAGCTCGCGCGGCAAGCTTGCGGTCGATCTTCTCGTGTCCCTCGCAAGTACGTCGGTCTTTGTCATCGCAGTGGCGCTGCTGCTGCCCTGGCTGATCGGGTGGTATGGATTCGCGTACAGCGGGCTGAGCATTCTGTTCGCGCTTTTGTTCCTGGCGCAGTGGGTGAACGGGGCTTGTCGCCCGGCGCTGCGTCAGCTCGCCGCCGATTGGAGCCTCGGGCGGATACGACGCATCATGTTCATCAGCATGGCGGGCGCGATCCTCCTGAGCCTGATCGGTATCGAACGGTACGGAGCCGTCGCGGCCGCGATCGGCATGCTGGCGGGCGCCGTGCTGTTGAACGGCCAGGCGCTGCTATCGGCATTCCGGCGGGCCGGGACGTGAGAAGTCAACTCGCGAGTCGCCCGCCGTCCACCACGTACGATTGACCGGTGATGTAGGAGGCCTTCTCCGAGGCGAGGAACAGGATCGTTTGCGCGATCTCGTTCACGTCACCGGCGCGCTGCAGTGGGATGTGCTGCAGAAAGCGCTTCTTGTTGTCCTCCGATCCCACGAACCGATTGAGCATGGGCGTTTCGATGGGACCGGGAGCGACCGCATTGACGCGCACCCCCGCCGCTGCAGCCTCGAGCGCTGCCGACTTGGTGAGGCCCTCCACTGCATGCTTGCTGGCGACATACACCGAGGCGCCGGCAAACCCTATCTGGCCTGCGACGGAGGAAACGTTGATGATGCTTCCGCGCCGTTGCGAAAGCATCACCCGCAGCTCGTGCTTCAGGCTGAGCAGGACGCCCAGGACGTTGGTGTCGAAGGTGGCCGCGTAGTTCTCCGATGTCTGCTCCGTGAGCGGACCCGGCTGGCCTTCTGTACCGGCATTATTCACCGCCACGTCGAGCTGACCGAAGTGGGCCACCGCTTTGTCCGCCAGACTGCGGACGTCTCCTTCTCTACGCACGTCAGCCTTCACGAACTCTGCTTCAGCGTCGAGACCGCGCAACTGCCGCGCGAGTGCCTGACCTTCTTCCTCGTGCCGTCCGGAGACGATGAGGCGCGCCCCTTCGCGGGCGAATGCAATGGCCGTGGCACGGCCGATGCCCGTCAGGGCGCCGGTGATGAGAACTACTGGTTTGCTCATTAGCATGTCCTGGAATGGGGTAGAGGGATGCTCCGCTGCGGCTTCGCGGGAACGCATCGGATCGCGCGCCGCTTGCCAGCCTAAGTGCGGGCTGCAAAGGGCGCTTACAGGCCCATCTCTGGAGAGCTACGCGTCCTCCGGAGGAGAGAGGCCGGAGAGCGTACTCGAAAGTCCAGTCATCGACGACGAGCGACTGCAGCGGGCTTTCACTTCCAGCCTACCGGCGACTAGACTGTGTATGCAGGCGTAACGGGGGAACGTATGGCTTTTTCGCTCTACGCGGCCACAGTGCCGTCGTATTTGCAGATTCTGGGAAGTGTTGCGGCGCTGATCAGTAGGGCCGAGGCTTTCTGCGCCGAGAAGGCCATTGCCCCTGCGGAGATCATTCAGGCTCGCCTTGCCGAGGACATGTTGCCCTTTGCGTACCAGGTGAAGTCCACAGCAGTGCACTCGCTCGGCGCCATCACGGGAGTGCGCAGAGGTGTGTTCTCGCCTGACATGACTACGCCTCCCGAGAGCTTTTCCGCGCTGCAGGCGCGGATTGCGGAGACCGTCACCGCGCTCGAAGCCATCGAGGCGGCGGAGATTGACGCATTCATCGGCCGCGACATGCGTTTCTCTTTTGGCGAGCGTCACATCGATTTCGCCGCGGAAGAGTTTCTGCTTTCCTTCTCTCAGCCCAACTTCTATTTCCACGCGACAACGGCCTACGACATCCTGCGCTGGAAAAGAGTACCGCTCGGCAAGCGCGACTTCCTGGGGCGCGTGCGCAGGAAGGCTTGACGGCGCGCTGCCCGCTCCAGGGTGATAGGAGCTCGAGATACGGTTCCTCAGTGCATGCCGGCCCGGCTCTGCTCGAGCCAACGCCAGAAAGGAAGCGGAAACTGGACGCGGCCGCGCGCACCACTGAGAATGGGCTCAAGGGGGGAAGCGTGAACGAGCAGTCTTTTCGGCGACAGGATCTGGTGCGACTGGCTGATCATCTTCATGGCCGGCGGGATGCGCTGCTGCAGGCGTGGCACAGCGCGGTGCAGAGCGATCCTGCGATAACCACCGTTGCTACCCTTGCGCGGGCGCAGTTCATCGATCACATACCACGGGTCCTGGATGCCTTCGAAAAGGAGTTGCGTGCTCGGGGGGCCGAGGAAGAAGCGGCGGTCGCCGAAGTGCGGGAGGGTGCCGCCGAACACGGCGTACACCGCTGGCTGAACGGCTATCACTACCGTGAGACCATGCGCGAGTGGGGACACCTGCAGATGTGCCTCGGCCGGGAGATTGAAGGCTTTGCTCTTGCGACACCGGATCTTGATTTGCAGGCCATCAGTGCCGGGCGCCTGCTTTTCATGCAGCTCTGCATCGAGTGCACGGTTGAGAGCGCGGCCGGGCACGTCCGCCTGGAGCAGGCCGAGGCTGCCAGCCGCTTGCGGGACCTCGAACAAGTGCTGTCGGACGTGCGTGCATTGGAACGGGAGCGCGCGGAGCTCTGGCGCGAAGCCGCTCACGATCTGCGTGGCAACGTG
>CAZLYG010000387.1:0-5469 GCA_964563075.1 uncultured Steroidobacteraceae bacterium
CGTGTCGGTGAAGTGCAGGTCTCGCGCAAGGCTCTCGGCAATCGGCGCGATGCAGTCGTATACGTAGTAGTTGCCGAGCAAGGCGAGCGCGATGCTCGCAAACATCAGACCTCGTGCCAGGCCTGACGGCACCGGAGTATTCGCGCTCGTCGCGTTATCTGTGGGCGTCATCCACGGATCTCTGCCGGGGACTCCAGCATAACACTCCGCGAGCTACGCGGCGTTACCGATGAAACTCGAGGGCCGCAGCGCCGAATGCGCCCGCGCAGCACTCAGCCAGCCGGTGCGTGAAGCTCCTCGCGTAGAATTTTCCGTAGCACTTTGGCCGTAACGGGCCGGTCATCCTCGCTCATGGCGGCGCGCAGTACCTCGTTCATGAGAGTCTGGTACCCGCGACCCGCTGCCTCAGCCCTCGCGCGATAACCCTCTATCACATCATTGTCTATCATGATCGTAATGCGTGTCTTCCCCGGGGACTTGATCGCAGGCCCGCGCCGACCGCGACTGAAGTCATATTCCTTTCGCATATGCTCGAGTCTCCGCCTTGCTTGCTTTACGCGCCGATATGATCCTCGTCCGCCGCCCGCGCGGAGTGTGTACAACCACCAGAGCTCGATCCAAAGCGTCCATTGCGAGCGTAACAAACCGCGGCTCGCCCTCGGCGTCCGGATCCTCCATTGTCACTCCAGCCGGATCTCGCAAAGCCTGTTCTGCATGGGCAGAGCTAACTCCGTGCCTGCGCAGGTTTTCCGCTGCCTTGTGTGGGTCGAACTCGATGTCCATTATGCATATCCAATATGCATGCAACAAGTGACTGTGCCGGACAATCTCACCGGCAGGTAACGACAGCTAGCGTTCCCTTTCTCTGGTGTTCTCCCAGGAATGGGGACTTGATGCGGGGCGTTTCCTGAGGGTCCACGCGTCGAAGGCGTGGCCTCCAGGATGGACTAAACTCTCCACCCGAGGTGCCGAGCTCCAGGCAGGTGAGGTCACCCATGCCCTCTTTTCAATTCTGTCCCCACTGCGCGGCTCCGCTGATTGCGCGCACCGTGCAGGGGGAAGCCCGCCGCGTATGCGCAAAAGGCTGCGGTTTCGTTCACTATGACAATCCAACACCGGGCGTCGCGGCCGTCGTCGAGCACGATGGCAAGGTCGTGCTCGCGCACAATCGAGCGTGGCCGCCGGCCTTCAGGCCGTTCTTCGGATTGATCACGGAGGACGGACGATGAACTTCCCCAGAAGTCTTTTGAGCTCGCTGGCCACCGCGCTCTGTTGGGCCGGCGTTGGGCTCGTCACCCCGGCACGAGCAGCCACCGACGGACTCTCGGGCACACTCTGGCAGCTCGTGCAGTTTCAAAGCAGTGACGGCCGGACCCTCACTGCGGAGAGTGGATCGCCTTTCATCGTCGAGTTCAGGGCTGACGACACGGTAGCCGTGCAACTGGATTGCCACCGCGGCCGCGGAACCTGGGTATCCCGCTCGACCTCGCAGCTCGAGCTCGGGCCGCTCGCTCTTACGCGCGCGGCCTGTCAACAAACACCCTTGCGGGAACTGATCGCCAGGCAATGGACCGCCATTCGCTCGTATGCGCTGCGAGATATGCACCTGTTCCTGGTGGCAAGCGGTGGAACGTATGAGTTCGAGCCGGCCAACGGCGCGGCCATGCAGTCAGCTCACGGCCCCACCGCCCAAGCCGCTCACAGCGCCGCCACCGCTCAGTTTCCGCACGGGATAGTCGGCTCGGCGCCACAGACATCGTGGCTCGACGAAACGAAGCCGGCCTCATGGAACCGCGCGGGTGCGAGCATTCCGCGCGCCCCCCCGATAGAGGGCGTTACCGATCCGCGCTGCGGAGCACTCAAAAGAGCGCCGGAGCTGGCGGCTGACCAACGCCTGACCGAGCTGGGGTGGGACCTGATCGGCCCGTATCAGGGCGGGTGGGGAATTCTCGTGATCCAGGCGGCTGCGGGCTACGATGGAATGTGCCGGCCGCGCTCGTATCAGGGTTTTGTCTTTCTGTCCGGTGTGTTTGTGGGCACGCTGGCGCCGCAAACGATGGACGCCAGAGCGGACGGCGCACTCAACCGGGTGACGTTACAGGATGATCATCGACTCGTTGCGCAATACGCGCGATACGCCGCAGCGGATGCCCTTTGTTGTCCCTCCAGAACGGCCAGTGTGGTATTCCAGATAGCGCGCAACGAGGCTGTGGTGGAACCGGTGTCGGTCTCGACGTCGGCGAACCCTTGACAGGGACTCACAAGTTTGCAGGTCGATCCATGGCGTAGCCGCTCGAATAGTGCGGCGGGCTGGTGCAATCTACTCTATCGACACCCCTTAAGCAGGGAGCTCGCCAGAATGTCCGCAGATCGTCCAACGCACTCCGGCGCCCGCGTATTGCTGGTGCCCGGCATAGGCAACTCGGGGCCGCAACATTGGCAGAGCCGCTGGGAGGCAGGCAATGACACCTGCGTCCGCGTGCAGCAGAAGGATTGGGAGAATCCGGTCTGCGGCGACTGGGTGGAGGCACTGGAGTCAGCCGCTGTGCGCGCCGGCCCTGCCGCTCTCATCGCTGCACACAGTCTCGGGTGCCTGGCGGTCGCTCATTGGCTCGCGCGCACTTCGGTCGGCATTGCCGGCGCCCTCCTGGTAGCGGTGCCGGATCCGTACGGAGCGAGCTTTCCAGCCCAGGCGGTGGGCTTCACTCCACCGCCGCACAAACGGTTTCCGTGCGCGAGCATCGTCGTCGCCAGTACCGATGATCCCTACAGCCCTTTGAGCTTCGCCCGGCAATGCGCCGAGGCGTGGGGAAGCCGGTTCGTCGACATCGGTCGCGCCGGCCACATCAACGCAGACAGCGGACTCGGGGAGTGGAGCGAGGGCCGCCGCTTGCTCGGGTCATTGGCATCGGAAACGACCTGACCCGGACTAGGCGCGAGCCGGCCCGCGCCGCGCCGCCTCGATCGCGGCGATGTCGATTTTCTTCATTCCCATCATCGCCTCGAACGCGCGTTTGGCGGCCGCCCGGTCCAGACTGGTAGTTGCTTCCAGGAGCGCCCGCGGTGTGATTTGCCAGGACAAACCCCATCGGTCCTTACACCACCCGCACTGGCTTTCGGCTCCTCCGTTGGCGACGATTGCATTCCAGTAGCGATCGGTCTCGGCCTGATCCTCGGTGATGATCTGAAACGAGAACGCCTCGCTGTGCTTGAAGGCGGGTCCGCCATTGAGTCCCAGGCAGGGAATTCCCAACACCGTAAACTCGACTGTCAGCGTCTGGCCCTGCTTGCCGGCCGGGTAGTCGCCGGGGGCACTGTGGACCGCCGTCACGGCGCTGTTCGGAAAGGTGCGTGCGTAAAATCTGGCGGCTTCTTCAGCCGTGCCGTCGTACCAGAGGCAAATCACGTTCCTGGCCATCGTCGCTCACTCCTGTATTCGTTCGGTCGGGAAGCCCGTCCCGATGAAGACGAAAGAGTGCGCCATAACCCGACAGCCGCCAACGGCGCTACTTCAGCGCACAAGTGAAGCTCGCGGCGGAGTCTTCGGTGCCGGCTGCACCGGTGAACTTCGGATACGCCGGGTATTGACACAGCGGCCGGGACCGGTGGGCCTGCGGATTGCCGTCGGTGGCAATGAGCCCCACAGGGGCCTTGCCGTTCTCCACCCATTGCTCGAGTGCCGGCAGGGAATCGAACTTGGCGTTGAACGTGCCAAAGCCATGGCCCAGGCCCGGAATGACATAGAAGCGCAGGAAGCTGTCCAGACGAGTCTGGCCGAACTGGGCAAGCTGCCTCTTGTAGTAGGCGATCGAATTGTGTGGCGTGATGAAGTCATCCGCCGTGCCATGCGTCAGGATGATCTTCCCGCCTTTGGCCCGGAACCGCTCGAGACTCTGGTCCGTGACGTCCATGATGGATCCTGAGATGGCCACGCGGTCCTTGTACTGGCGTGGATCGAAATGCAGCGTATCGAACTTCGGATCGCGCGTAATGATGTACTTGATGGTGGCATCGCCGGCGCTGTAGAGCAGCGGCTCCTTGCCGGAGAGCGGATTCGAGGGCTGCAGAACCTTGCCGAAGTTCGACGGCCCGGCGAACTGCGCCCCTTCCAGCAGCGGCCACTTTGGGAAGCTGTCCATCCCGGCGATGCGGACGCCCGGCTTGTAAGCGGACGTGATCGCCGCCACCGCCTTCAGTTGGGCATCCGATAAGCAGTTGTCACCCGTGCCGCCGCTGGCGCAGCGCAGCGATTTCACGTCGAACGCCGAGTCGCAGGCGGCCACATTGCTGATGATCCCGTCCTTGACGCCATCCAGCGCATCGCACTTGGCCATCACAGCATCTGTAATCAGCTTGACGTGCGCCGCATCCATCCATCCGGCCCCGTTGTCGGCATAAAGCGCGCGACCCACGTTCCACGATCCCAGGTGCAACATCGTCACGTCATACGCCGGGAAATGGGCGACGACGCCGTCGTAATCGTCCGGATAGCGCGCAGCGGCGTCGAGCGCTTCGTGTCCGCCTTGCGAGCCGCCGATGAAATAGAACCGCTGCGGCGCACGCCCGTAGGCCTTGCGGATGATGAGCATGGCAACGTCGTGTGTCTTTTTGACGGACTGTTTGCCGTAGTTGAGCAGCGCCTCATCGTCAACCCCGAACGTACCGTCGAATCCCGGTCCGCCGCGATGACCTCCGTTGCTGCCAAGGGTGATGTAACCACTCTTCAGTGGCGTGTCCTCGCCTGCCGGCTGCAGTGTGTACGGGCCCAGCGCGTTCACGAGCGAGCCGTCATAGCCGCCGCCACCCATCTGCAATGCACGCCCGTTCCAGGCCTCTGGGAGATTGACCTCGAATTCGAATACGGCAGTAGAGGCCGTGGCGTTCTTGATGATGCCCTGCACTTTGCAGAAATCGCCATCGCCGTTATGCGGCTCGGATGCCTTCACGGCCACCGCTGTCTCGACCATGGCGCCGCCGGTGGGCAGGCCGATCGCAGCGGCCGGAACGGCGAACCCTTTGAGCGATGCACAGTCGGCGGCGAGGGGGATAGTCGCTCCCTGAGCCCGCGCCGCTGCCGTTGCCATGATTGCGCAGAGAGCTGCGCCGAAAGCCTGTTTCAGCATTGTATTTCTCTTGGAGGCGTTCAGAGGTGCCCGGAATGCCGGTCGCCCGGCGGCTGCGCCGAATACTGTACGCGTGTGCGCCCCAGGGAGGCCAGAAGTTTGCGGCTGTAGTGACCGGAAAGAGCGACTGCCGCGCCCCAATTCGCCTCCTAGAGGAAGGACTCGATGTGCCGGACGTACTCTTCCGGGAAAGCATGCTCGCGCGCCACGGCAACCATCTTCTGTATGTATTGCGAGGTGGGCTTCCCTCCCTCCGTTTTCCAGGCGATATAACACAGGGCAGGTACCTGGCGTGCGCCGGCCGTGACGGTGACAGCTTCGGGCAGATACGCGCCGAAGCCAAACC
>CAZLYG010000388.1:0-852 GCA_964563075.1 uncultured Steroidobacteraceae bacterium
GCGAGATCCTGGTTGCTCCCGAGGACCCCCAGCAAGTCCTGCGGCGGCTGAGCGCGCCTGCGACACGCGTCGTGACCATCACCGTCACGGAGAAGGGGTATTGCCTGACACCTGAGGGCAGCCTGGATCTGGAGCATCGCGATATAACGCACGACTTGCGCAACCCGCAGACTCCCGTGAGTCTCATCGGCTATCTCGTGGAAGCGTTGGATCGCAGACGGCGCGATGGGGTCGAGGCGCCAACGATCATCAGCTGCGACAACCTTGTCGACAACGGCACGCGGCTGGCGCGCGCAGTCACGCAGTTGGCTGCACTGCGTGATCCCGGTCTCGCACGGTGGATCGAGGATCACGCGCAGTTTCCTCGCACGATGGTCGATAGCATCACGCCGGCGACCACCGATGCGCTGCGGGAGCGTGTGTCCTCGGTCGCGGGAATCGCGGACCGCTGGCCAGTGCAGCGGGAGCGCTTCGTTCAATGGGTCATGGAGGATCGACTGCGTGCAGACGGTCCCGACTGGGAAGCCGCTGGCGTCGTCGTGACGAGCGACGTCTCCGCGTATGAGAAGGCGAAGCTGCGCCTGCTCAATGGTGCGCACTCCACCCTCGCCTACATCGGGTTGCTCGCCGGGTATGAAAGCGTCGCCGAAGCGATGGGCAACGCGCCACTCGCGCGCTTTGTGGCGAGCTTGATGCGTGAGGACATCCGGCCGAGTGTCGTAGCGCCATCAGGCCTGGACCTCCAGCAGTACATCTCGGCGGTGCTCGAGAGATTCCGCAATCCAGCACTGCGCCATGCGCTCGCACAGATCGCCTGGGACGGCTCCCAGAAGCTGCCGTTCCGGCTGTTTC
>CAZLYG010000388.1:862-5461 GCA_964563075.1 uncultured Steroidobacteraceae bacterium
TTTCCAACTATCGCCGCGGCGCTCGCGGCCTCGCGCCCGGTCCAGCGCCTGTGTATTCCGATCGCGGGCTGGATGCATTTCATCCGCCGCAAGGCCGTGGCTGATGAGCCGGTCACGGATCCGCTCGCTCCGCAGCTGCTGGACATCGGCCGCGCCTGTCAGAACCGCGCCGCCACGGATGTACCGGCTTTCCTGAAGCTGGGCTCGGTGTTTCCGCAGGCGCTCACCGGCGATACACGCTTTGTATCTGCCGTAGGTCATGCCTATGATGAGCTGGCGGCGGATCCTCTGGACTTGACACAAGTGCTGCGCTGACCGGTGTTGAATGAGAACGGATAACCTGGTGGCTGGAGTCGCGTGTTACGGCGAGGTTCTGCTGCGCCTCACAGCTCCGCACCACGGGACCCTCCTGCAACAGCCTTCCCTGGACGTCAACGTGGGTGGCGCAGAGGCTAACGTCGCCGTCTCGCTGACACACTTCGGACATCCTGTTCAGCTGGTCACCGTCTTGCCTGACAACCCGCTGGGCCATGCTGCGCTGGGTGAGTTTCGGCGTCACGGTGTGCGCACCGAGGCGGTTCAATTCCGGCCGGGGCGCATGGGCCTGTACTTCCTGACCGCAGGCGCCGGACATCGTCCCGCGGAAGTGTTGTATGACCGTGCCGACTCCGCGTTCGCGCTGGCGCCCACGGACATCATCGATTGGGACCTTGCTCTCGCTGGCTGCAGCTGGCTGCATCTCTCGGGCATCACTCCCGCGGTGAGCCGGTCGGCAGCCGAATCTGCTCTGCGCGCGGTACGCGCTGCGCGGGCGCGCGGTGTATCGGTCTCCTTCGATTGCAACTACCGGGCGAAGCTCTGGGAGCGCTGGCACGGCAGCGCCAAGACGATCCTGGCCGAGCTGGTGAACGAAGCCGACCTGCTGTTTGCGGAACAGCGCGACATCGGCCTGATTCTCGGCCGCGACTATGAGGGGGTGCCCGCAGAGCAGCGCTTTCAGAAAGCTGCAGGCGAAGCGCTCGAAGCGTTCCCGCGCCTGCAGAGAATAACCACGACCGTTCGCGTGCAACGCAACGTCGATGACCACGACCTCGCGGCCGTGATCGGCACGCGCGCTGGTCTGTGGACGACCCGTCGCTATGCACTGGGTCAGATCGTCGATCGCATCGGCAGCGGCGATGCCTTTGCCGCGGGAGTGCTGCATGCCGTTCTGACCGGTTGCGACGAGCAGGGCACGGTGGATTTCGGTCTGGCGGCGGCCTGTCTCAAACACTCGATCCCGGGTGACTTCAATCGGGTGGGTGTCGCCGACGTGCAGCACCTGCTGCAGGACACCGGCTTTACCGTGAGGCGCTGACATTGACCGACCCGAATCGAGCTCAGATCGTCGAACGGCTGCTGCGTGTGTCGCCGGTGATGCCCGTTGTTACTCTTCAAGATGCAGCCGTAGCGGCAGATCTCGCACGGGCGCTGGTGCGCGGTGGCATTCGGGTGATCGAAGTTACGTTACGCACTCCGGCGGGACTGCACGCGATTGAGCGCATTGCGGCCGAAGTCCCCGAGATCAGCGTGGGCGCGGGTACGGTCCTGTCGATAGCGGACTTGCACGCCGCCGCGAGCGCAGGGGCTGCCTTTGCGATTTCTCCCGGGGCTACACCGACGTTGCTGGCAGGAGCCGCGACCGGCCCCATTCCGTACATTCCCGCGGTCGCCACAGCCTCGGAGCTGATGACCGGAATGACGGCGGGGTATCGCTGCTTCAAGTTCTTTCCCGCGACGGCGGCCGGCGGTATCCCCCTGTTGAAGGCACTCGCCGCTCCTTTTCCCGAGGCTCGCTTCTGTCCTACCGGTGGTATCACGCAGGAAACGGCTCGCTCATTCCTGGAGCTGCCGAACGTACTTTGCGTGGGGGGCTCATGGCTCGCGCCTGCCGAGGCCCTGCAGTCTCGCGACTGGAGCAGGGTCGAGTCGCTGGCAAGAAAGGCCGCGGCTGCGCGCGGCTAGGAAGCGGGGATCACTCGATGGAGGGTAACGAGCGGGGACTCTCCCCACTGGTAGGATCGTAGACACGCTTGAGATTGAGGGTCGGCATACGCGCCCCGCTCAGGTGGATGTTCACGATGAGCTGCCGGCCGCTGGTCTTGTTGGTGACCAGCGAGAAAGTCTCGGTCATCTGCATCGCCAGCTGCGTGCGGACATCGACGACGAAATCCTTGCCCTTCCACCCGGCGCTCTGATCGGCAACACCCTCGGGCACGGAGACGACGCTCTTCTCCCCCGGCGTGTAGCTGCGAGTGGAGGTTCCGTAGTCGACGGTGAAGCTCTCCGCGCCCTGCTTGATCGCCAACACTTCGTTGCGCAGCACGTCGGAGTTCGGAATCAGCGTCAGCAAAGTCGGTGGCGCGGGGCCCTCGTCCTCTTCGGGAATTCCGGTCACGTCCTGGGAGGTCTGGCCCTGCTGACCACGTCGCCGCCGTCCCGTCATCGGAGCCTGCTGCTGCGAGGAGGAGCGCCGCGCCGGACGAAACTTCTCGAGGGCCTTGCGCGCATCGTCGCTCTGGGCGACGTTCAATCGCCAGACTCCCGCGAGCTCGACGCCGGCAGGCGCGGTGGGCTCGTAGCTCCCAACCGTCGAGCAGCCAAGGCCGAGTAGCACCGTGACCGCGGCGAACAACACCAGCCGAGTAGGGTTAGACATCGTTCGGCATTATATCCGGATCTTCTGCCAAGCCCGCGAGCGCCAGCGGATGAACAGTATGCAGCCGAGAAGGATGATGTACACATTGAGCGCGGCCCATCCCCCGATCGACCCCCAGCCGAACTGGGGAAGGAAGTCGAACCAGCCCTGCCCCGGAGCAAATGTAAGGGAATGCGCCAGGGGCACGAATATCAGCCACGACAGGGGCAACACGAGCGCCGCGGGCACGCGGACATCGCCCGCTCCTCGCAAGCTCATCGTGCTGCCAATGTTCAGCCCGTCGAAGAACTGATAAGGAGCGGCCAGCCACAGCAGCTGCGTGCCGAGCGCCACGGCTCGCACGGCATCGGCGTCCGCCGATTCTGTAAAGAACGGCAGGATCCAGGGCCCGGCCAGCGCGAGCAGGATTCCAATACCGCCCATGTAGGTACCCGATAGAAGGATGACGCGTGTGCCCACGCGCATGGCCCAGCCACGATCTCGGGCGCCGATCGACTGGCCGACGAGCGTCGTGCCCGCGCACGCGATGCCATAGCCGCCCATGTAGGCAACCGAGGTGAGCACGATGACGATCTGGGAGGCGGCTCCCCCGGCGGTCCCGAGCCTGACCTGCATCATCTGGAACAGGGACAAGCCCAGGACGTCCGCCGCCGGCATCACCCCGATCGGCACCCCGACGCGAATCAGCTCCCACAGTCGGCGCCAGTGCGGTCTCCAGGTCAGGTGGGATTTGTACTGGCTGCGATACGGCTCGCGCCAGAACACGGCAAGCGCGATCACCAGCCCGAGGGCCTGCGCTACGGTCGTCGCCCAACCCGAGCCCGCGATGCCCCAACCGAGGTTGAAGATGAACACCTGGTTGAGAACGACATTGGCAGCTGTGGTGATCAGCGTGATCACCAGTGTGACCCGCGGTCGAGCGATGCCATTGAAGAATCCGAACGTAGCCCAGACGGCTGCGCCGAACGTGGCTCCCGCCACACGTGGTAGCCAGAACTGGGAGGCAAGCCGCTGAAGGGCTGCATCGAAGCCGAACGGCGCCAGGATCAGGTTGCTGGCCAGGCCCGCGAGGATGAATAGCGGCGCCACGCACAGAGTCGCCCACATCGAGGTCCAGACTGCCTGGCCCGCGCGACCGTAGCGGCGCGACCCGTGCGCCTGGGCGACGATCGGCTGCACGGCCTGACCGGGCCCGCCGAGAATCAGAACGACGGCCCAGCAGAGCCACTGCACGGCGCCGACGGCAGCGATCGCCTGTGTCGACAGGCGGCCGATGAACCACACGTCGGTGAGATTGAGAACGATCTGGACGGCGCTGTTCGCCATCAGCGGCAAGGCAAGCGCCAGCACCGCCCTCTGATCGACGTGCGCCCGGCCCGCGGCGTCGATTCGTTGGGCCGGCAGCGCCGGGGCGCTGGTTGACGGAGTGGGCGTGTCCACGATGATGGGTTTGCAAGCCAAGCGACCAGGCCGGGTACGGGGGCGCTTCGTTTCGGAAACGTCGGGAGTCAGGGCGCGGGAGGGAGATTCTCGCACATTGCTCTTTACGCGGAAGCATCGACGCGGCACCTTAGGAACATGGCTACCAGAAAGACCGGTGCGGCCAAGACGGGTGCCGCCAAAAAAACCGCGAAGCGAGCCCGCGGCAAACTGGCGCCGGGCAGCAAGGCTCGTGGACTCGAAGCAACAGAAGTAGCGATTACGCTGGAGAGCCCTGACGTCGCAGCGGTGACGGAGCTCGTCCGCAGCGCCGGCGGAGCTCCGATCGGCGCGTATCGCGAGCCGTTGGGCGGCCGCGCATTGCTGCTTGCTTCGCTCCCGTTGAACGCAGTGCAGCCGACGCCCTTTCAGCGCGATCTCTCGCCAACGCACGCGAAACGTCTGGCGCAGAAGATCGACGA
>CAZLYG010000389.1:0-5434 GCA_964563075.1 uncultured Steroidobacteraceae bacterium
TCAGCACGGAGTACCAGGAGCACACCTCGGCTATGACGATGAGCGGCAGCAACAGCCGCGACGCCGTTTGACTCACCAGGCTGTCCATCGCCCGGCCCGTCTCGCGCAGCATCAATGCCCATTGAGCGACGAAGCATAGCTCCGCAACCGTAGCGACCGAGCGGCCGACGATGACGCTCGAGAGCCAGGAGTTGAGCAGAACCAGCCGGGGCACGTCGAACACAGGGTGCCAGGAGCGAAACGCGCAGCCGAAGACATACGCCGCAGAAAGGATGAGCTGCATCCGGCACGCGGCGTACGAGTCGTTGGACATCCCCGCTCGACGGCGTTTGACCATGCGCGCGGTGCACACCCAGGCCAGGATGTTGACCGAGGCGATGGCGCACAGAATCAGCCACCACGTCGACACGTTCCCGTGCTGCAAGATCACCGGGGACGGCCCACTGCTCAGCGCGTCCTGCGCTCGGCATGCGCATCGATCCAGCCGAGAATCAGGTCCGCCACCTGCAGGTTGTTCTTGTCCTGCATCAGCATGTGGCTGTTGCCCGTCAGGCCCATCTTCGGCAGGTGCATCATGACGGCATCCCCGCCCGCGGCCTTGACCTTCTCGACGAAGGCGTTGCACGTCTCGAAAGTCGTCTGCCAGTTGACGATGACTGTGGGAGCATCTCCCAGATGATCGCCAAACATCACGAGGGTCGGAATCTTTGCCAGCGCCGCGATCTGCGAGGCCGTGAGATCGGCTGGACAAGGCGCCTCGATGGTGATCAACCCGCGAATATCGGTCGGATCGATCAGCGCGGCTTGTTCGGGATAGAAGCCGGACTCGGAGTGCCCCATCAGCACTGCGCCCTGCAGCCGCCTGGCCAGCGCAGCCATGTTCGTCCAGGTGGGATTAGGTGTGGGCAGCTGGGCGTTCAGGTCCGGAATCATCTGCTTGTACAGCTCATCGGCGGCCTGAACCGGGAACTGCTCGTCGGCATAGGCATTGGGATAGCTCGGCCCGAAGCGGAACAGCACCCACGACAGCTGATGGGTTGCGGAAATGATGTTAGGGAGCGAGCTCGGCGGCGCCGTGCCGGCTTTGACGGCAGCCATGACCGTGGGGTCGAACCCCGAGCGTGCCCGCGACACCTGATCCGCCAGGTAAACGGGCCGATCCTTGCGCAGGAAGTACTCATTCCATCCCATACGCCCGTCGGGTGTGGTCTCCCACGTCTTGCTGCTCAGACAGCACCCATGAACCATGACTACGGGCAGGTGGCGAGCGGGGCCCGCCGGAGTCTGATACTGCACGTACATCTGGTTTATGGTGATATCGCCGCCGCGCTGCAGCGCATTCCCGCCAGGGGGCGGCGTGACGGTTTTCACCTCGCCGCCGACGAAGAAGCTGCCCTGGGTGCCGATGACCAGCGGCCGTTCCGCCGCACAAGCAGCAGCGCAGCCGGCAGTCACCACGATCGCTGGCCACAGCCGCTTCGATACGCCCATGCAGCCCCCTTGCCTGTCGGTCACCCGAGGTTCAGTAAAGCCACAGCAGAATACTCGCGGCGCCCGGCTCCCTGCCACCGTCACTTGCGCCGTCGCGTGTGCAGCCGCGGCTCGATGCGATTGGGTTGCCGCGGGAGCGGCGCCCGGTGTTGGTTCGCCGCGCCCCGAAATCCGGGCACGGTTGCTGCTAGACTGGGTGGGTTTGCTCCAGGTGATATCCACGATGCAGAGACGACGATTCCTGCTGAACGGCGCGACTTTTCTGGCCACCGCGGCGACGCTCGATGATCTCGCGCTGGGGGCGGCGGCGGACAAGGCGCCTCCCGGCGACCCGAAAACCCTGGGCGGCCCCGAGCCGTTCGACTATGCGCGACTCAAGGGGCGGGCCCGCACCCTGGCGGACACGCCCTACAAGGCTCCCGGCGGCAAGGTGCCTGCGGCCATCGGCAAGCTCGATTGGGATCAGTGGCAGTCGATCAGCTTTCGCAAGGAACGGGCGTTGTGGGCGAACGAGGATCTGCCCTTCCGGGTACGGTTTTTCCACCTCGGCTTCCGCGCGGTGAAGCCCGTACGCATGTACGAGGTGCAGAACGGCATGAGCCGCGAGATCGCCTACGACCCGGCGATGTTCGACTACGGCAAGTCGGGCCTGCGCCCCGGGGATGCCCCGGCGGATCTGGGATTCGCGGGTTTCAATCTGCTCTTTCACACCGACTGGACGCGCGACCGTGCCGCCTTCCAGGGCGCCTCGTACTTCCGGGCGACCTACGGCAGCCGCCAGTACGGCATGTCCCAGCGCGGGCTGGCGATCGACACCGGCATGACCGGCCCCGAGGAGTTTCCCGACTTCATCGCGTACTACCTGGAGCGCCCGCAACCCAAATCGAACACGGTCACGGTCTATGGGCTGCTCGACTCCCCGAGCACCACCGGCGCCTACCGTTTCGTGATGAGCCTCGATGACACGCTCATCATGGACATGGACGCGGCCCTCTACCCCCGCAAACAGATCGAGCGGATGGGGATCGCGCCGGGCACGAGCATGTTCTTCTATGGCAAGAACGACCGCTGGCTGGCGGACGATTGGCGCCCCGAGATCCATGATTCCGACGGGCTGCAGCTGTGGACCGGCGCGGGCGAGCGTATCTGGCGTCCTCTCAACAATCCGCGTGCGGTGCGCGTCAACACCTTCGCAGATGAGCAGCCACGCGGCTTTGGACTGATGCAGCGCGAGCGCTCCTTCCAGCAGTACGAGGACGACGGCGTGTTCTACGAGAAACGCCCGGATGTGTGGGTGGAGCCCAAGGGCAACTGGGGCAAGGGAGCCGTCATGCTCGTGGAGATTCCAACCCGCGACGAGACGGCCGACAACATCGTGGCGTTCTGGACTCCGGCAGACAAGCCGCAGCGCGGCCAGGAATACCTATTCTCCTATCGTCTTTACTGGACTGATAACTACCCTCCCGAGGCGCGCACGGCACGTGTACAGGCTACGCGCACCGGAGTCGGTGGAGTCATCGGCCGGCAGCAGACCCACTTCTCCTGGCGGTTCGTGGTGGATTTCATCGGCGGGCCGCTGGCCGCTCTCGGAGGCAATCCGGCAGTGCAGGCGAACGTCAGCGCTTCGCGCGGCCGCGTCGAGTTGGTATCGGCGCGGCCAGTGGTCGGCACAGAAGCCTGGCGCGCGATGTTCGATTACGTGCCGACGGATGACAGCACCGAGCCGGTAAACCTGCGCCTGTACCTGTCTTTGGACGGGGAAGCGCTATCCGAGACCTGGCTCTATCAGTATGAAGTGCCGCCGCCGGATCAGAGAAAAATCGTGCCCAGGGGGAGCTGACTTGGAGCGCATACTCGAACCGGAAATCATGGACGGCGCAGCCGAAGCGGACGCTTACGCGCGCGCTGATTTTGCCGACTCCAATCAGTGGTACGCAGACCACTTCACACGCGACTACCCCTTGCATCTGCAGGAGATCGTCGATCTGGGTTGCGGACCCGCCGACGTGACGTTACGCGTCGCGCAGGCCGCACCGCACGCGCACATCGTGGCAGTCGACGGCTCCGCGGCAATGCTCGAATTCGCCCGCAAGGCTCTGCACGGCGCCAAGCTATCCAGCCGCGTCACACTTCATCACGGCCGCCTCCCGGGCCTGTCTCTGCAGGAGCATCACTTCGACGCCGTGCTGTCGAAGGACATGTTGCATCACCTTCCCGATCCGCAGGTATTGTGGAGTGAGGTGCGCAGACTCGGACGGCCGGGCGCTGCCGTGTACGTCATGGATCTCATCCGCCCTGATTCTCCGGCCCTCGCAAGAGAGATCGTCGAGCGCGTCGCCGCGCGTGAGCATCCCATCCTCAAGGAAGATTTCTACAATTCTCTGTGCGCCGCATTCACGTTGAGTGAAATACGCGGTCAGCTCGAGAGCGCCGGCCTGCCCCTGACGGTCGAGCAGGTGACGGATCGGCACATGCGGATCAAGGGGCTTCTGCCGCGCTGACCTGACGCCGCGCGAGAATCCCGCGTGGGAAATCCGCGCGGTGACCCGCGCACGCCGTGTTTCCACCAGCGCCGCGACCCCGCACCGGTGGTTGGCACGCTAGGCGATCTATAGCGTATCCACGGGCGGATTTATCGCGCGTGAAAGCTCGTCGTGACTCCACGCGGTGGCTTACTCACGCGCAAGTAACACGCGGGGCACTCGCGTAGGCTGGTACGGCAGCGTGGAATTTGACGACAAAACTTTCCGCAGATGCATTCCCAGCGCGTTTTCTTCTGTGTACTATATCCATCACCATGGCAACACCAGCCAGAATGTTGGAATTGGAGACGCCCGTGGAAGAGCGCATCGCACGGTTGGAGTCGGACGTCGCGCACATGCGCGCAGACATTTCCGACATAAAAGGCGACATCAGGCAACTCAACGGCAAGGTCGATGGCGTCAAGACGCTGTTGGACGCTAGGACCGAGGCAATCACGGCAGCGGCCGCCGCTCAGGCACTGGCAACGGAGAAGTCGTTCGCTAGAGTGGAGAAGTCGATAGCCGCTCAGGCACTGGCAACGGAAAAGTCGTTCGCTAGAGTGGAGAAGTCGATAGCCGATCTGGCTCTGAGCACGGAGAAGGCGTTCGGAAATCTCAGGACCAGCATGGAGAAATCGTTCGGGCAACTCCGAACAGACCGCATGAAGGATCGTGTCTGGTGGCTCCTCATAACGGCCGCTGTGTTGGGCATCGTGGGTCGGAGCTTCAAATGGTTCTGAGTCCCGGAGCTACGAGCGCGCCTGGAATCTGGTGAGGGCAGGTATGGTGCTGGCCATGATTGCGATGATGTTCAAGACCTGATCCACAGCCATCAGGGCGGCAGACAGGCGCCGCCGCCTGAAGCGGCGACCGCCCTCTCCAGGCAGCGGCGAATACCCGCCTGCGCTGGAAATCGCCTCAGCGCGGCTGCTGAGTAAATCGCAGGTACGGCTTCTTCGCCTTGAACCCGCTCGGGAACTGCTTCTTCGCCTGCTCATCCGAAATCGAGGTCGGAATGATCACATCCTCGCCCTGCTTCCAGTTCACGGGCGTGGCCACGTTGTGGCTGGCGCTCAGCTGGATGGCGTCCAGCACGCGCAGCACCTCATCGAAGTTGCGGCCGGCGCTCATCGGATAGGTCAGGATCAAGCGGATCTTCTTGTCCGGGCCGATCAGGAATACCGAGCGGACGGTCGCGTTGTCGGCCGGCGTGCGGCCCTTGGATTCGCTGCCCGCGGAGGCCGGCAGCATGTCGTACAGCTTGGCGATCTTGAGCTCCGGATCGCCGATCATCGGATACCTGACCGCGGCACCGCCGGTCTCCTCGATGTCCTTCGACCAGCGGTTGTGATCGTCGACCGTGTCGACGCTCAGGCCGATGATCTTGGTATGGCGCTTGTCGAATTCCGGCTGCAGGCGCG
>CAZLYG010000390.1:0-3585 GCA_964563075.1 uncultured Steroidobacteraceae bacterium
GACACTCGTCAAAGGCGACCCACGCGAGGGGGGCGTCATCCGGGATACGGCCCGCCAGGTGCTGAGCTCTATCCTGCCCGGACGCAACCACGAAGATGAGTGAATCGCCTGGGGCCCCGATCTCGGGTCTCAGTGCGAGAGCCTATCGCATCCCGACCGATCGGCCGGAAGCGGACGGCACGTTCGCGTGGAATTCGACCACACTCGTGCTCGTCACGGTTCAGGCGGGTGGTCAGACAGGGATGGGCTACACCTATGCCGATGCCTGCATCGCCCCCCTCATCGAGACGGTGCTGGCGAAGGCCCTACAACAGAGAGATAGTTTTGACATCCCGGGCTGCTGGAATGCCCTGCAGCGCGCCGTGCGCAACCTGGGCCGCTCAGGACTCGCCGCGTGCGCGATCTCGGCTGTTGATATCGCACTGTGGGACCTGAAAGCGCGCTGCCTGAATCTCCCGTTAGCGAGACTGCTGGGAGCGATCCGGCAGGAGGTGCGCGTCTACGGCAGCGGCGGATTTACGACCTACACCGATGAGCAACTGCGCGAGCAGCTGGCCGGCTGGGTCGAGCGCAATGGCTGTCAGGCCGTGAAGATGAAGATCGGCAGCGAGCCTGACCGCGACCCCCACCGGGCTCGCGTGGCCAAAGAGGCCATCGGCGACCATCAGCTGTTCGTCGACGCCAACGGGGCATTTTCGGCCAAGCAGGCGCTGCGTTTCATCGGGCAGTGTCCTGATGCGGACATACGGTGGTTTGAGGAACCGGTGACCTCGGACGACCCCGCAGGCCTCGGCCTGTTGCGGGAGGCGCTTCCGGCCGCCACCGACGTCGCCGCGGGTGAATACATCTACACGGTGGACGATGCGCGGACGCTCTTGAACGCCGCCGCGGTGGACGTGCTGCAGGCGGATGTGACGCGTTGCGGCGGAATCACTGGCATCCAGAACGTCGCCGCTCTTTGCGAGGCGCATCACATCGATCTCTCAGGACACTGCGCGCCCTCGCTTCATCGTCATGTCGCCTGCGCGCTGCCCCGCCTGCGGCATCTCGAATGGTTTCACGATCACGTGCGTATCGAACAGATGTTGTTCGACGGCGCGCCTGTGGCCATCGACGGTGTCATCAGGCCCGACCTCGGGCGGCCGGGCCATGGACTGGAATTCAAGGCTCAGGATGCGGAGAAGTTTGCCGTCCACGCCGGAGAGAGCCGATGAGAGAGGTTAGACGAGCACGAGCGGCGCGCGACAGCGAACGTCGAGTGGGGAGGCTCGCCGGGTCCGGGCCCGCGCGCAATGCCCGACAGCTCAATCTGAGCTCGGCAGTGCTGGCCCTCTCCGTCCTGGCCGACAGCGGCGTCGAGCACTATCGCGGCTCGTTTCAGAATCGCGCCATGTACGTGCCTCTCGGCGTTGGCGCGCTGACCTTGGGAGCAAGCCTCTTCGGGGCCCTCGACCTGCGTCCGCGACGGCACTCGACGAGAGACGTCGTGTACGCGGCCGCGGCGCTGACGGGAATCCTCGGACTCGGCTTCCACGCCTACAACATAGGCAAACGCCCCGGCGGCTTCTCCTGGCTCAACCTGTTTTACTCGGCTCCCATCGGCGCGCCGGGCGCACTCGTGCTGGCAGGGCTGCTCGGCAGGAGCGCCGAGAGCGTGCGCCACGCGGAGCCCGCATACGGGATGGCCGAGTCGCGCCGGGTCGGTGGCAGGCGCGCGGCTGACTCGCGCAGCGCGAGCCCCATGGTCGTCTCACGCCTGGCCAGCGGCCGCGCGTTGGCCGCCATCAGCGCCGCAGGCCTCGTGGGCACCGTGGCCGAAGCAGCCCTTTTGCACTTCCGCGGCGCATTCCACAACCCCGCAATGGTGGCCCCGGTGAGTGTCCCACCAGTAGCCGCCACACTGCTGGGTGCAGCCGCCGTCACGGGCCATCGCAAGATCTCGCGCTGGGCGCGCTGGTGGCTGAAGCTCACCGCCCTGCTGGGCTTTGCGGGTGTTGGTCTGCACGCCTATGGCGTGTCCCGCAACATGGGCGGCTGGCGCAACTGGAGTCAGAATGTTCTGAACGGGCCGCCGCTGCCGGCTCCGCCGAGCTTCACGGGGCTTGCGCTGTCCGGACTCGCTGCGCTGCGCATGATGGAGGAACACAGGCATGGGCGAGCCCGACGATAACCGGCGGGCGGTCGACCCGCCCACGATCTGGCCCGCGACCGGCCAGCGCTACCCGGGATATGACGTCCTTGCCAAGCGCAACTCGCCCTCCTGGAACGAGCAGACGCGCAGGGTGATCGATCAGCGGCTGGCCGTGGCACCCGACAGTCATCACTTCTTTTCGGATGACGAGTGGCCCACCGTATGCGCGCTCTGCGACCGCCTGATTCCGCAACCGCCGGACAAACCCGGCCGCGTACCCATCGCGGCCTTGCTCGACCAGCACCTCATCCATTCTCCCACCGAAGGTTACCGCGACCATCGGCTGCCACCGATGCAGGAAGCCTGGCGACAAGCGCTGGGTGCGCTGGACGCCGAGTCGCAGCAGGCTCACAGCCGGCGCTTCCGCGAGTTGGACTCGTCGCAGCAGGATGCCTTGCTGAGGAGAGTGCAACACGGTGACGTTCGTGATCCGGCCTGGGAGAAGGTGCCTGCGAAGCTGTTCTTCGCAGACCGGCTGCTGCGCGATGTCACCCGTATCTATTACGCGCATCCCACCGCATGGAACGAGATCGGGTTCGGCGGACCTGCCGCACCGCGCGGGTACGTGCGAATGGACTTCGATCGGCGGGACCCCTGGGAAGCGTCCGAAGCGCGACCCGGACGCGAAAAGCAGGCGCGGAAAGAGAATGCCCGTGTCCGCTGAGCCTTCCGCAGCACCCCGCGCGATTCACGGCCGCGCGCCAGACGTATTCCGGCCCGGCGGGTGGGTGCCGATGCGACAGTACTCCGATGACGAGGAGGTCGATTTCGCTATCGTCGGCACCGGCGCCGGCGGAGGAACGCTCGCCTGCAAGCTGTCGGAATATGGATTCTCCGTCGTGGGTTTCGACGCGGGTCCTTACTGGCGCCCGCTCGAAGATTTTGCGTCCGACGAGCTGCATCAGGGGAACCTTTACTGGACGGACGAGCGTATTGTCGATGGTGAGAATCCTCTGCAACTCGGCGCGAACAACTCCGGTAAGTCCGTCGGCGGCTCGACTGTGCACTTCGCCATGGTCTCACTGCGATTTCGCCCCGAATGGTTCAAATCGCGCACGACACTGGGTTACGGCGTGGACTGGCCGATCGACTGGCGCGAAATGTGGAACTATTACCGTGAGGTGGAAGAGGCACTGAAGATCTCCGGTCCGATTCGCTACCCGTGGGGGCCACCACGGCCGCGCTACCCTTACAGACCTCATGAGCTGAACGCGGCTGCACTCGTTCTCGCACGCGGTGCCGAAGCATTGGGCATCGACTGGACGCCTACACCTTTGGCGACGCTATCAGCGCCGCGAGGGCTCGCGCATCCGTGCGTCTATCGTGGAATGTGCGTCATTGGTTGCGCCACGAACGCCAAGCAGAGCGTGCTCGTCACGTGGTTGCCGCGCGCG
>CAZLYG010000390.1:3595-5414 GCA_964563075.1 uncultured Steroidobacteraceae bacterium
GACCTCGCCATGGTCGGCCGCGTTGAGCACGACTCCAGCGGCAGGGCAACCGGCGTGCACTACTTCCGGGAAGGCCGCTGGCGCTTTCA
Source organism: uncultured Steroidobacteraceae bacterium (assembly GCA_964563075.1). Classification (GTDB taxonomy): domain Bacteria; phylum Pseudomonadota; class Gammaproteobacteria; order Steroidobacterales; family Steroidobacteraceae; genus 13-2-20CM-66-19. The sequence goes on from CAZLYG010000390.1 coordinate 3,685, forward strand.
AAGGGCGCGCAACGTCGTCGTCGCTGGTTATTCCATAGAGACACCGCGCCTGCTGCTGAGCTCCGCCACCGATCGCTTTCCGCAGGGACTTGCGAACTCCTCCGGGCTCGTAGGCCGCAATCTCATGGTGCAAGCGAATCAGGCCGTATGGGGTCTCATGGACTCGGAGATCCGCTCCTACAAAGGACCGCCGTCGCTCGCGATCACCGAGCACTGGAACTACACCGATGCCGGCAAGGACTTCTTCGGCGGCTACTGCTACATGAGCCAGGGACCGCTGCCCATCGTCTGGGCGGAAACGCTGAGCGGCGAGCGCGGTCTGTGGGGGCAACGGCTGCTGGATGAGATGGAGCGTTACAATCATCAGGTCGGCCTCAAGATCGTCGGGGAGTGTCTCCCGCAGGAGCGCAACTGCGTAACGCTCACGGATCAGAGCGACACCTACGGACTGCGGATACCGCGCGTCACCTATTCGTTCTGCGACAACGACCGGCAGCTCATACAGCATTCCCTGAAATTCATCCGCACGGCTCTCGAGGCAGCGGGCGCCACGGACGTCTGGGATGAAAGCGACGATACCTGTCATCTGAACGGCACCGCCCGCATGGGGGATGATCCCGCCCGCAGTGTCGTGAATGCGGACTGCCGCTGCTGGGACATCGACAACCTGTGGATCTGCGACGGCTCGGTTTTCCCGACCGTCGGTGGCGTGAATCCGTCGCTCACGATTCAGGCCATCGCCTGTCGTACGGCGGACCGGATCCGGGCGCTGGCTGCACGCGGCGAGCTGTAAGGTTCGTGCCGCCGAACACCCGTAACGCGTGGCGCACGTACGCCGCCGGCCGTCGTGCGCGGGGCGCGTCGGGCGCGCGAATCCCATCACCGCTGCACGGGCCCTTCCTTCTCCGACTTGGATGACGCGGTCTTCGTCGGCGGCTTGCGCGACTCCTGCAGCAGAGCCGTGCAATCGGCATTCTTTGCCAGCCCCGGATCGACAAACGCGGCAATGGCGGCGAACGGAGTCAGCGCCGCTCCCAACACCGCGGCGACCGCGCCCTGCGCGGCCAGCTTGCCGGCATTGAGAGCCACCTTGGGCTTGCGCAAGTGACCCTCGATTTCGATGGGCGTCCGCAGGCGCGTGAAACGCAGCTTCTTGGGATCGCCCGTGATCGACAGGTCGAGCTTCTCAGGGCCCAGGTCTATGGTGCCGCGTCCGGTGATCTTCACATCGGTCGTGTCGAACACCAGGATCTTCGTCTTCATCGTGCCGTCCTGGATCGCGAACTGCATCACCCCACACCGCAATTGCGTTTGGGCATCGTTGCCCTTCAGCAGCAGCCCCAGTCCTTTGGCCACGTCGATTCCGGTCAGCTCCGGAAAGGCCGCCGTGATCTGGCCGTTTGGGATCACCACCGTCAGCTGTCCGTTGGCATCGGCCACAAAGTCGTGCCTCGAATCCCCTACCCCGTCGAGCACGGCGCGCCCCTGCAACACGCCATCGAGGGGAGGTTTGGCATTCGGCGCCTTTCCTTTGAGCTGGTCCAACTGCACGTTACTGACGCGAACATCGAGCTTCGTGCGTGGCTTCTCGCCTCGCGCGTTGATCTCCGCCAAACCGCTCAACTTGCCCTGATCCATCTCGAACGAGAACGGATCCAGGTCGAGCAGGCCATTGTCGAGCTTGATGTGGAACGCGACGTGCCGCATGGGCAGCGATCCCGCCTCGCTCG
>CAZLYG010000391.1:0-5401 GCA_964563075.1 uncultured Steroidobacteraceae bacterium
AGGCACAGCGCTGAGATCAGGATGTACGGCTGCCCGAAACGCAGGTCGGCCACCAGAGCCTGCCCCGACAGCAGCACGAACACGGCCGCATCGAGGGTGCTCCACGAGAGGACTCTTGCCAGCAGCCACACGGATGCCAGCAGGGATAGCAGGCTGACGGCGGTCATGACGCGCAGCGCCGTGAGTGGCTCGACGGATGCCAGCGGCACCAGCAACAGCGCGGTGGGCGGCGGGAATGGTGCGAACTTGCCGGTGGGCGCCATGCCGTAGCCGCCCATCTGTTCGCGAAACCACGAGTCGTCGTAAAGCCGGCTCACGTCTCGACCGTTCGCCACGAGCTTGGCGGCAGTGAGATAGTTGGGAAAGTCCGTGTCGACCCTGGCCAGCGCCGGTACCAACGCGCGCGTCAGCATGTATACCGTGAGCGCCGCGAGCAGGATGCAGGCTGTCAGGCGGTTGAGAAATACCGGCGCTGCAGCTTGGCGCTCACGCGATGGATACTCCGCAGCCTGGATGTGTGCGCTCATGGGCGAAATGTGCGGGGCTGCAGGGGCAGGCAAGCCCAGGACAGACCGCTGCTAGAGTGAGTCACGCGCGTTTCGTCAAGGACGATGTAGTCGCGAGCCACTGCGCTCAGCAACGCGGGAGTTTGCCGGTGCGCCAGGCACAAGGAAACCAGCAGAATTCCGTCGCTGGCGAGCGAGCCTGAGTAGCGCTCGAGCACGCTCATGGGAGAGCGCAGGTAGTAGAGCACCTCGCTGAACACGATGACTGCGAAATTCCCCGGCGGAGTCCAGTCCTCACAGTCGACTGCCAGGAAAGTACTGCGCGCGTCCTGTGGTTGGGCCTGGGCCCCCGCGAGGGCGCTCTGCGACACATCGACACCCAGATAGTGCGAACAGGCACCGGAGGGCAGTCGCTGCAGCAGAATCCCCTGACCGCAACCCACGTCCAACACCCATCCGCCGGGTCGCAGTTGAACGATATAACTCGCCAGTACGCCGTAGCGGCCTGCCTCCGGCAGCCGCTGCAGGAAGTCCCATTTGCCGGCGGCGTATTCTCTTTCCCACGCGGCCGCCGGCGGCGAGTCGGTGTGGCGGCCAAAGCATGCGTACAGCCGTCGGGACACCGCATGCAGCAGCGTGCGCGCCGAGGGTATGCTAGCGGTCATGTCCGCTCTGCCCATTCTGTGTTACCACAACGTCGCGGAACCACCCGCCGAGGCTTGGCTGAGGCTGTTGTATGTGCGGCCGCCGGACTTCGAGCATCAGCTCTGGGCGCTGCGGCACCTCGGCTTGCGCGGCGTGTCCATGACCGAAGGGTTGCACCGACTGAGCGCCGGGGCGGCACGCGGCTGTGTCGTGATGACCTTCGATGACGGTTACGCCGACACTTTGTCGACCGCGGCACCGCTTCTGCGGGAGTATGGTTTCAAGGCCACCTGTTATGTCGTCACCGATGCTCTGGGTACCTATAACAGTTGGGACGTCGAATTCGTGCATGAGCGTAAAGCGCTCATGGACCGCAACCAGATCGAACAATGGCTGGCGGCAGGGATGGAAGTGGGCTCCCACTCGTGCTCCCACCCGCGGCTGCCTGAACTGGACGGCCCGCGGCAACTGGCCGAAATTCACGGCAGCCGGGCCGCACTGCGGCAGATGCTGAGCGTTGCGGTCGAGCACTTCGCTTACCCGTACGGCAAATTCACGGCTGCGACGCTCGAGCTCGTGCGCCAGGCCGGCTACCGCTCCGCCGTAACCGTTGTGCCAGGCGTCGCGCGCGCGTCCGATGATCGCCTGCGGCTCCCCCGGATCCTGGTGAACGGGGAGTGGGGAATTGTGAGCTTCCTGGCGCAGGCGGCTACTCCTTACTGGGCTCTTCGGCAGTGGCTGAGGCGTATTCCTCACTGAAGAGCAGGGCGTCCTCGCCATGCAGCAGCCGCCCGAAACGCTCGGATCGGCTCATCAGGTCAGCGTAGCTGCCCCAGGCCACGACGGCCCCGTCGTCGAGCTCGCAGATGAGATCGCAACGGCGCACGGCCCCGGGGCGATGCGCAACCACGAGGATCGTGCACCCTTCCCCCCTGAGCGCCTCGAGCGTGGTCATGAACTCGCTCTCCGTGAGGCCGTCCAGCGAGCTCGTGGGCTCGTCCAGTATCAAGACCGACGCGCGCCGATACAGCGCCCGAGCGATCCCGAGACGCTGGCGCTGGCCTCCGCTGAGGCGGACGCCGTGCTCACCCACTATTTCGCGTGCTCCGCGCGGTAGCGTCGCCACGAATGTCTCGAGCTGCGCCAGGCGCAAAGCGTGTTGGAGGCGCTGCGGGTCGATGCGCTCGACCTCCGTTGCCATCGCAACATTCTCCGCAAGCGAAGAATCGAACAGAAACGAGCGCTGCGGCACATAGGCCACGGTGCCGTGCCAGCCGCTACTGTTCTCGGCGTTCAGCGGCATGCCGTCAATCCGGATCTCTCCCGTTGTCGGTGGGAGCAGACCGAGGATCAGCTCGACCAGCGTCGTCTTTCCGGAGCCGCTGGCTCCCACGAGGCCCACGGTGGCGCCCGCGGGAATGGTGAGATGTACGTCGCGGACGGCCGGTGGCCGGTCGGCGGAATACTGGAATGAAACTCCCCGCAGCTCGATCTGCGAATGGGGTCGACCCTGCCAGCGCCCGGATCGTTGCGCAAGCTCCGGCGCCAACTGCCGCCATTGGCCGTCCGTTGGCCGGGAGATCGCGGCACGCAGATCCGCGGCAATGCGGCTGAAGGCCGCCCGATCGGCGCGAATTTTCACCGCGCCGTTGAAGATCTGCTGCAGCGCGGGCAGCAGACGATAGGTCGCGAACCCCAGAAAGCTGAGCTGCGGCAACCATACGCCGGCGCTCGTGCCGCGGTCGATCGACAGCAGTGCGCCGCAGACGAGTGCGACTGCCACGAGAAAGTCGAGAATGTAGCGCGGACTCTGCGCGATCGTGTTGGTATTGAGCGCGGCGCGCGATATCGCGGCGCAGCTGGCCGCGAATCTGCTCCGGAAGAATGCCTGGCCGCTGACGACAATCAGCTCACGGATCGCGCCAAAGGCCTCGTTGGCGATTTTGGTGCGTTCCTCCGTGTGCTCGCTCTCGACGACACCGTTGCGCATCAGCCGCTGGCGCGCCAGCGCGTACACTGTCCCGTAACTGCCGCCCAGTACGGCAACCGCGATCACGCCGACCACCGGATGGATGACCACGATCGCACCAATGATGAGAGCACTGGTGGCCACGTTGGTCGTCAGGAGCAGATACGACTGCAGCATGCCTGTCGTTCCGCGCATCACCTCCCAGATGACGTTGTTGAAAAGCTTCGCGGTGTTGGAGCGCAGGTGGAACTCATGACTGCGGTGCAGGTACTCGTCGAACAGGCGGACACAGAAGTGGTTGCCGATCCGATAAGCGAAGCGGTTGAGCAGCAGGGAGCCGGCCAGGTTGATGGCATTGGCGAGCAGAATGGCCAGAACCAAGCCTGCGCCGAGGGCCGCGAGGAAGCTCCTCTGATCGGTGAGCCCGAGGTGCTGGTAGAGCCAGCCGAGAGGCGGGCTGCGGGCAATGAGCCTGCGGTCACCGAGAACGGCGAAGAACGGCACCACGGCGGCAATCCCGGCGAGCGTGCAGGAGGCCATCGCCACTGCCAGGGTCTGTGCGATGCAGAACCCACGCTTTTGACGCCCATCGAGGAGCCGCCATAGCTCGAGTAACACGCTCACGATGCGCTCGCCCCGCGTCGATGCCGGCGATACGCGTTCACGATCTGCTGCGGAACGTGCGGACGCAGCGGGACTTTCAGCAGGCTGTACCACCAACGCGGATCCGTCCACGAGTAGGCGCCGCTGCGCCACAGAGCGCGCGCCATGGCAGCGTGGTTACCCAGCGACGCGTGCAGAGTTGCCAGCCGCAGCGCGTTCCGGGTTCGTTCGGTGCGCAACAGGGAGCGCAGGCGGGCATCGAGCGAATCTTGGAGCTTCGCCAGCGAATAGTCTCTGCCGATGTAGGCGAGCTCCCAGTTCCGGCTGTGGTTGAGCTCATGGCGGCGCACCTGGACGAGGGGCTCATCGAGCACGGTGACCTCGCTTGCGAGGGCCAGGCGCAGCCACAGATCGTAGTCCTCGCCGGAGCGGATGGCTTCATCGAAGCCGCCGGCCTGCTCGAGCAACTCGCGCGTTGCCAGCACCGCCGGCGTCCGGATCGGCAACCAGAGACCGAGGACCAGCGCCTCGAAGATCGAGCCCTCCACCGGCTGCCAGGTGCCGTGAGCCGCGTTCAACAGTCTCTGGCCAGCCGGATCGATTTGCGAAAAGCCCGTATAGCACCAGCGACAGTTGGAGCGACTGCGCAATCTCTGCAGCTGGCGTTCGAGCTTCACCGGCGCCCACAGGTCATCGGAGTCCAGGAAGGCGACGTACGGGGCTTGGGCCTCAGCCAGTGCTGCGTTGCGAACCGCGGCGGGAATACCACTGTGGGCCAACCAGAGGAGCTTGATCCGGGAATCGCTCTCGAGGGAGCGCAGGTACTCCCGCGTGTCGAGGTCTGAACCGTCGTCGGCAATGATCAGCTCCCACTGCGCGCACGTTTGTCGGTAGACCGAGTCGATGCTCAATCGCAGGTACGGCAGGCGCCCGAAGGTGGGGAGGACGATCGATACCAGGGGCGCTTGCATGGCTTGAGGAGAGTCCGTCAGATTCCTGTCGCGCGGGGGTCTTTGAGGCGACGCGTTCGCGCCATCCTGTTCCACAGGTCCAGCTCCCAGGGGCGATCGTATCTCCGGAAGCGGTAGCGCCACGACGCCAAGGCACGAACCGCGGACTTGGTCCAGGGAGGTGCGTGCGCGTCCTGAACAGTGGGGAAACGGCATCCCAACACCGTCACGAAGTCACGGATGCGGCGGCGCAACCGCTCGGTCAACCAGGGAGCGTCAGCGTGGCACGAATAGTCGACCCATCGCTTCTGTGTCCACTCCTCCGGAGTAGTCGGAAAGCGCAGCGGCTTCCCCTCACGATCCAGCAGTGGCCTCGCCGAGGCACCCACTCGAGCTTTGACCGGCAGGCTGTCCGGCGGTAGCGGCGTGTAGATGTACACGATGATTTCTGACTCCGGGTTCACTCGCTTCACCTCACGAATGAACTCGAACGTCCGTTCAGTCTCCCCCTCCGGATCGGTGGGCGGCGCGACCATGAATGACAGCTCTGGAATCACCCCGTGCCGCCGACAGAGCTCGGCAACCGCCAGTGTCTGGTCGGCGCGGGTTCCCTTGCGAATGTCCCTCAGCATCGCATCGTTCGGTGATTCCGCTCCGATGTAGGCCATCCGGAGCTTGCTCCGGCGCACCAGTTGCCACGAGGCCGGCGAGAGGTTCAGCAGCGCATC
>CAZLYG010000392.1:0-5396 GCA_964563075.1 uncultured Steroidobacteraceae bacterium
CGACAATGCGGTCCTCGCCGTGGATCGGAAAAATGCTGCCGATCAACAGCGGCTCCAGCCGTATCAGCGGCACCTCCTTGCCCGTGGAGTCGCGCAGGCTCGTGATTGCAGTGGCACCACACTGGATGCTCAGAATCGAAGCCGGGCGCGACTCATCGGCAAACACCGCGGGCCGCAGCGCGATATCCAGCCGCGCCCCCTGCAGGCGATAGGTACCGGGACGCTCGAGGCGCTCTACGCGCCGGTACTGCAGCCGCTCCAGCTCATGCCTGATGTCGGCCTCGGTCAACTGGAGGCCGGCATACAGCTCCAGGGGCGAGGCGTAGACATGGGCCGGCAACGTCCAGCGGCGGCCTTCGAACTGATGCGACACCAGGCGATCGAGATACAGGTAGTAACTGCCGCCGGCGACGACGAGGACGCCCACTGCCAGACCCAAGGCCAGCAGCGCGAGGCCCCAGAATGTCTTCTTCCGTGAGCGCGCCATGGGAGGTCAGCGGCTTAAGTGCGCTGCCTGCTGCGCTCGTGGAGCAGGCCGTTCAGATGAAGAGCTCCGGGGCGGGATCGCGCAGGTTGTAGTGAGAGCTCATCGCGTGGCCGTAGGCGCCCGCATTGGCGATGAGCAGGATGTCGCCCTCGCGCGTCGGGGGCAGCAGGCGATCGTGGCCCAGCACATCGGCGCTCTCGCAGATCGGTCCGACTATGTTGACCAGCTCCGTCGCCACTTCGTCCAGCCGCGTCAGATTCGCTATCTCGTGATATGCACCATAGAGCGCCGGACGGATCAGGGAGTTCATTCCGGTTGCCACACCGACGTAGCGCACGTCGCCTTTGGACTTCAATTGGGTCACCCGCGCCAGCAGAACCCCCGCAGCCGCCACCAGATAGCGGCCCGGCTCCATCCACAGCTCCAGGCCAGGATACTCCGCGCGCACGGCCTGCAGCAGCGTGTCGAGCCTGGCCAGATCCACGCCGGGCTGCTCGGCGCGCTCCGGGACACCCAGCCCGCCCCCGACGTCGATCACCCGGACGTCCGGAAACTGAGCGGCGAGCGCAGCGAGCGTGCGCGCCTGGCGCTCCCAGTTGCCTGCGTCGAAAATTCCGCTGCCGACATGCGCCTGCAGACCTACGATACGCGCCCCAGCGCGGGCGGCATGCTGTGCAAATTGCTTCAGCTCACCGGTCGGGACTCCGAACTTGGCATGAGTACCCGCGGTGCGAACGTGGCGGTGATGCCCAAGCCCGTGCCCCGGATCGATGCGCACGAAGATCTCGCGCTGCGCGAACACATCGGGCCAGGAGGCGATCGCGTACGTGTTGTCCACCGTCACCCGCACGCCTTGCTCGAAGGCCCAGGCGTACTCCTCCCGCGGAGCAAAATTGGGCGTGAACAGGATGTGCCGGCGATCGAGCTGTGGGAGAGATTGAACCGCGTGCTCGACTTCACCGCGCGATACGCACTCAATCTCGACACCCTGGGCATGGACGGCGCGCAACACCTCCGCATGTGGGTTGGCTTTCATCGCGTAATGCACACGGCTGACGGAACGCAGATCGCGCAATGCGCGTGCGGCCCCGCTGATCGTGGCGCGATCATAGATATAAGCCGCGTCGCGCTTGCCCAGCGCAGCGATGAGGGCGGACCGCTTTTCACTCCACCAGGTGCTGGGCTTGACCGCAGGCGCCGCCGATTGCGAAAACAGTTGCTGCCAGGTGGGCCCGAGGACACGGTCCCCGGGCACGGGGCGGATCAGCAGCTCGTGGAGCTGGTCGACCAGGCGGTCGCCCTGGCTCTCGTCCACCACGAACGTGAAGTTCAGATCGTTGGCCGCCTGGCTCACCAGGTAGATCTTCTGTTCCTCGAAGAACTCGAATGCGTCCCCCAGCTGATGCAGGATGGCGCGGATGTTGCGTCCGACCAGGCTGACGGAGGCGCACGGCCCGATGAGCTGGACGCGGCACAACCGTGCCAGATCCCCAACGAGATCCCCCAACATCGCACGGTCCAGCGTGTTGGCCGCGGGGTCCAGCGATACCGTGACGTTCGTCTCCGAGGTCGACACCAGATCCACGGACATGCCGTGTTCCTTGAAGATCTGGAAGGCGTCGGCGAGAAACCCCACCTGGTGCCACATCCCCGGACTGTCGAGAGAGACCAGGGTGATGCCCTTCTTCGTACAGACCGCTTTCAGCTGAGCGGCGCCATCCACTCCCTCGGCGCTGAGGACGGTGCCCTCCATGTCCGGCACCTGTGTTGCATACACGTGGAGCGGAATGCCGTACTGCCGGGCCGGCAGGATGCAACGTGGGTGCAGAACCTTGGCGCCGCTAGTCGCGATCTCCTGCGCTTCGTCGTAGTGCAGCGCGCGCAGCAGCCGCGCAGTTGGCGTCGAGCGCGGATTAGCGCTGAACATGCCAGGCACGTCGGTCCAGATCTCCAGTCGCTGCGCGCGCAACTTCGCGGCGAAGTACGCGGCCGACGTATCCGATCCCCCGCGTCCCAACAACACCGTGTTACCGTCATCGTCGCTGGCAATGAAGCCTTGAGTGATGACGATCGGCGCCGCGCGCGACAAGCGCTCTTCCAGCTGCGCATCGGGAGCGAAGTTACAGGTCGCCGACAGCACGCTCGCCTTCGCAGAAGCGCCGCGGCGTTCCTCGGCCTTCAACATGGTGCGCGCATCGGCCCACTCGACATCGAGTCCCTGTGCACGCAGGAAGCGCGCACCGAGCAGCGTTGCCATCAGCTCCCCGGCCGCCATTACGCGGGCACGGGTGCGATCGCTCACCTCGCCGATCAAAGCCGCCCCGGCCGCGATCTGCCGCAGCTCGGCAAAGTGTCGCTCGAGCTCCTCGCCCAGATCGACACCCAGATCCGCCGCCAGCTGGCGATGACGCTCCTCGATCAACCTCAGCTCCTCGCTCTGCCCTTGCGCGATGGAGGAATCCAACAGCCTCTCGAGGCGATCGGTGATGCCGGTGATCGCGGAGTGCACGATGAGCACGCGTGCGCCGGCAGCGCGGCGCGCTTGGGCAACTTTGGCGATGTTGAGCCAGTTGGCCCGTGAGGAGACGCTGGTGCCGCCGAACTTCAGAACGAGCCACGCAGAGGGAATGCGAGTCACTTGAATCATCCTCGCGGCTCTCACGCCCGGGCGCGCCAAGCGCTCGAGGGAGAGCTCCTAGGAACACTGTGGGAAAAGAACGCTAGCGCGCGCTTCAGAGCTCTTCTTCGTCGAAATCGCGCAAGTCCTTCTCGAGCTTCTTGTCTGCGAGCACCTCTTCGAGCTTGCTCCAGGCGGCTTTGCCGCGCTTGCCCTGGTTACGGACACGCTTATCCACCCGGTCCAGCATCCGGTCGTAATCCGTGCCGTCTTCGGTGGGTCCGTTGAGGAAATCTTCGTCGAGATCGAAGCTCTCGTTGTCTCGTTCCGACATTGCGTGAGGCCCGCAGATCCTCAATAATCCTAATTTATTCAAGCACTAACGTGCGCGCAGCGCACGCCAGGAGGCTGCGAACTATAACGGATTCGTGTCTACGTTCAACTCCATTTACGGTATGCGAACCGTGACCGGGGCCCCACGGCTCAATCCGAGCCCCTCTGCGGCGCTCTGCTCGGCCCGCGCGATCTCCAGTACCCCGAACGAATTGATCAGGGCCAGGTAGTCCCCCGGCTGGACGTCGCCGTAGGTGCGGCGTAGCGGGAACAGGTGGTTGCCGGCCCGTATCTGCGGATTTGCCAGACCCTCCAGCAGCTTGCCGTCGATGTTCGTGATCAGGTTGCCGAAAGTGTCGATCGTGATCACCACCCCCGAGACCCCGGAGGCGTCGACTGTGGGCTCCTCCACCCAGGCCGGGATGAGGCTGCTGATGGGCTCACCGAGATCCCCTGCGTGGCAGCGACCGGCGGCCAGCTCAGCCGCTACGGGAGCGAAGATGTCGCGACCGTGGAAAGTCGCGCTGGGCTGGCTGATCCCCAGGGGCACCAGCCTGGGTGCCTGGAGACGAACGAGCGTGGCTTCGGGATACCGGGTGACGATGGGCGCGAGCAGCCCGTTGTCCGGCGCCAGGAACACATGCCCCTGGGCCTCCACCGCCACGATGTCCCGGGACGTTCCCACCCCGGGATCGACCACGGCCACGTGCACCGTCCCAGGGGGAAAGTAGATGAACGAGCGCGACAGCCAGAAACCCGCCTCGGCCGGCCAGTGCACCACGATCTCGTGAGTGAGATCGACGATGCGGGCCTCGGGGAAGCGGGTAAGGATGCACCCCTTCATGACCCCGACGAACGGACCCTTGTGCCCGAAATCGGTGGTGATGGTGATGACGCCTGCGGACCGGCTGCGTTCGCTCATGCGTAGAATCTACGACAGATCGCACCGAGAATGCGCCGTCACTTGCAGCTGAAGCGAGACTCCCCCTTGAGCTCCGCCTACGACCGCCTCCCCCTCAACGCCCTTCGGGTTTTCGAGGCCGTGGCCGGGCGGCTGAATTTCGGCGCGGCGGCGGAAGCCCTCCACGTCACCCCGGCGGCCGTCAGCCAGCAGATCCGGACGCTCGAGGACTACCTGCAGACGCCCCTGTTCCGCCGAAGCGGACGCAACGTCCAGCTCACTCCCGAAGGGGCGCGGCTGCTGCCCGGGGTGCGCCGTGGCCTCGATCAGCTCGAAGCCGCGCTGAACGGGCTGAAGCAGGAGCGGCACAGTGGCGCACTCAACGTGACCACGACCAATTCCTTCCTGCAGAAATGGCTGCTGCCGCGCCTGGCGGACCTGCACCGGTGCCACCCTGACATCGAGCTCCGGCTGCACACGAGCCCGGATATCGTCGATTTCTCGCGCTCGGACTTTCATGTGGCGCTGCGTTTCGGCGGCGGCGGTTACGAAGGCCTGTACAGCGAGAAGCTCCTCGATGAGTGGCTGGTCGCGGTCGCCTCGCCAGCGACTCTCGGCAGGTACGGACCGCTACCCACTGACGGGGACACCACGCGCTACCCTCTTCTGCACGGTACCGAAGTCGATTGGAGCACCTGGTTCGCGACGGCAGCAGGTAGGCCAACACAACACCGGCCGAGAGCTTTTATCGATGACTCGGCGGCACTGCTGTCGGCGGTCGCCGAAGGGTTGGGTTTCGCGATCCTGCGCTGGACGCTGGCGGCCGGAGAGCTGCAGTCCGGGCGGCTCGCGCTCGCCAGCCGGCGCGTCGTTCCCTCGGATCTCGGTTATTACTTCGTGTGCCCCGAGACGTACGCTTCGCTGCCGAAGGTGGCCGCGCTGCGTGAATGGCTGCAAGCGCAGGCGCGTGAGTTTCCGCCCCCGCCGAAATCGCTGCCGCGCGACTAGTGTCCTGTCCCGTTAATTCGTGATGAGAGGCGCTCAAGTTTTCCGAGGAT
>CAZLYG010000393.1:0-5383 GCA_964563075.1 uncultured Steroidobacteraceae bacterium
CATCCGCTACGTCATGGTCGAAAATGCACTCGTAACGACGGCAGGTGTCGTTTTCGGGTGCGCTCTGGCGTTGGCTGTCGGTTACTGGCTGTCCGAGCAATACAGTCTGCCGCGCCTTGACCTGTATTACCTGGTCGGTGGGATTCTGGGGCTGTGGATCATTGGCCAGCTCGCCGTCTGGCAACCCGCACGCCGTGCCGCCCGCGTATCCCCGTCAGTGGCCACTCGCACGATTTGATCCACCCCCTAACCCTGTAAACTGCGGTCATGGCTGACCAGGACCCGCTGCAAGCAACGCTGGCGCGCCGAACTGTTCTCGTCGTGGACGACAACGAGGCGGTTCGCACAGCCTTCGAGGTGCTGCTGTCGCTGCACGGCGCGCGGGTTATTTCTGCCGCATCCCCTGCGCAAGGTATCGCTGCGCTGGGCAGCGAGAAGGTCGACCTCGTCATTCAAGACATGAACTTCCGCCGCGAGGCGACCAGCGGCGAGGAAGGCATTGCGCTCTTCAGAGAGATCCGGGGACGGCTCCCGGAACTGCCGATCATCCTTCTGACAGCCTGGACCCACCTGGAAACGGCGGTGGAGCTCGTCAAGGCAGGTGCTGCCGACTACGTAGCCAAGCCCTGGGACGATGCCCGTCTGTTGACCACTGTACGTAACCTTCTGGACCTGACGGCCGCGCGGGCCGAAGCCCAGGAGCTGCGCGATCAACGGCAGGATGCTCGTGAGGCGCTGGCCGAGCGTTTCGATCTGCGCGGCATCGTGTATGAGAGCGATGCCATGCACACGCTGGTCGCCATGGCCACTCAGGTGGCTCATGCCGACGTGCCGGTGCTGATCACCGGGCCCAACGGCGCCGGCAAGGAGGTGCTGGCCGACATCGTCCAGGCGAACTCCAGCGTGCGCGCCGGTCCCTACCTGAAGGTGAATCTCGGGGCGCTGCCGAACGAGCTCATCGAGGCGGAGCTGTTTGGCACCGAGAGCGGCGCATTCACCGGCGCCCGGGCGCGGACCGGCCGGTTCGAGGCGGCCAACGGGGGCACTCTGTTCCTCGATGAGCTGGGCAACCTGAGCGGTGGGGGCCAGGCCAAACTGCTGCGCGTGTTGCAGACCGGAGAGTTCGAGAGGCTGGGTTCCAACACGACGCGCCGCACACGGGTGCGTGTCATCGCGGCAACGAACGCCAACCTGCGACAGGCCATCGCGGATGGCCGGTTCCGCGAGGATCTGTTCTATCGTCTGAATGTCATCGAGCTGGCGGTGCCCCCCCTCGGTGAGCGGCGCGCTGACGTCCTGCCGCTGGCGCGCTTCTTCCTGGAGCCCGGCTATGGGCTGGCGCTCGAGGCGGAGCGCGCCCTGACGCGTTATCCCTGGCCCGGCAACGTGCGCGAGCTGCAGAACGCGATCCGCCGGGCCTGCCTGCTCTCCGCCGACCGCACCATTGGACCTGCCGCGTTGAATCTTCCCGCTATTGCGGCAGCCGAGGAGGCGCCGCTCGACCGATCTACCCTCGAGCAGGCGCTCAGTCGTGCGCAGGGAGTCGTCGCTCAAGCCGCGCGTGACCAGGGCATGTCCCGTCAGGCACACTATCGCCGCATGGAAAAACTCGGACTCAAATCGAGCGAGTGATGCTGCGCACCTCCCTGGCCGGGCGGATGGCATTGGCCCTGCTGCTGGTCGCCATCGTGGCCGCCGTGGCTGCGCTGCTTGCCGGCTCCTGGCTGAGCTCGCCCTTGGCCAGCGGCGCTGCCGCCGTACTGGTGGCGGGACTCCTGGCGGTCTGGCTCGCAAAGACAGTCACGCGACCGTGGTCCCGCGTACTGCAAGCGGTTCGCGACGGTATCGTGAGCCTTCGCGACCGCGACTTCAGTGTCACCGTGGGACACACATCCGACGACGAGCTCGGGGAGCTGGTGGCTGCCTACAATTCACTGGGCGATCTGCTGCGGCGCGAGCGGCTGGACCTGTTTCACCGCGAGCTGCTGCTGGATACGGTCATACAGACGACACCGCTGGTGACCGTGTTGACCAATGCCGCTGGACGGGTCGTGTACAGCAACCTGGCCGCACGCCAGATGCTCCATGAGGGCCGCAAGCTCGAAGGACTCGATTTCTCCGAGCTGCTCGCCACCGCTCCCGCAGCTCTGCGCGAGGCGCTGGGCAGCGAGGGGGACAGGTTGTTCACGCTGGAGATGGATGGCGAACCCGACGTCTATCATCTCTCGCAACGCAACTTCCTCCTCAACGCACAACCGCATCGGCTCATCCTCCTGAAGCAGCTCACCCGCGAGCTGGCCGCTCAGGAGGTTGCCGTCTGGAAGAAGGTGATCCGCGTCATTGCGCACGAGCTGAACAACTCGCTGGCCCCGATCTCCTCACTTGCGCATTCAGGGCAACTGCTGGCCCGCCAGCCCGATCCGGCGCAACTGGCGCGTGTCTTCACGACCATCGGCGACCGTGCGGCTCACCTGACATCCTTCATCGAGGGCTACTCCCGGTTCGCAAAGCTTCCCCGGCCAAGGCTGGCACCGGTCTCCTGGCCGTCGTTCATCGCGCGGCTCCAGGACACCGTGAGCTTCCGCATCGCCGGAGAAGTGCCCCAGACCAGCGCCCACTTCGACGCCAGTCAACTGGAACAGGTGATGATCAATCTGCTGAAGAATGCCAGCGAGTCAGGTTCGCCAGCCGAAGAGATCACGGTGAGCGTGCGCGAACTGGCCGATGGCGCGGCGCTCGAAGTCGCCGATAAGGGCACGGGTCTTTCCGAGCCCGTGCTCCGTGATGCGCTGCTGCCATTCTATTCGACCAAAGCAACCGGCACAGGCCTGGGGCTCACGGTTTGCCGGGAGATCGTAGATGCGCACGGGGGCCGCTTGAGCCTCGCCAACCGGCCAGATGGGGGGACGTTGGTCACCGTGTGGCTGCCGCGCGCGTGAGCCGAGTGGTCGTCACCGTGTGGTAGCCGCGCGCGAGCCGGGGTCGTCACCGTGTGGCTGCCGCACGCGCGAGCCGGGGAGGCATCACCGCCTGGCTGCCGCGCGCGTGAGCCCGCGCCGGGCGCGTTAGACCGGGCGTCGCCGAGCCGCGCCGTTGCTGCGCCGCGCATGACCACGGGGCGCAGCACCGCCAACGCGTTCCTTGCGACCTTCGGCACGCGGCTTCCGGCCATTGGCACCCAACCGCCTCTCGGCGCCGTCCAATTCCAGCGTCCGCAGATACTTGCGGAAGTCCTTGCCCAACGCGGGATGCCCCAGCGCGTACTCCACCGTCGCCTGCAGATACCCCAGCTTGCTCCCGCAGTCGTAGCGCTTGCCGCTGAAGCGATGCGCGTAAACGGCCTCCTCGCGCATCAGGGCTGCAATCCCATCGGTGAGTTGAATCTCCCCGCCGGCGCCATGCCCGATTCTCTCCAGGTGATCGAAAATCGACGGAGCCAGCACGTAACGCCCCACGACCGCCAGGTTGGAAGGAGCCACCGCGGGCTTGGGCTTCTCCACAATGCTGCGCACGCGGCTGACGGGTGAGCCGTCTGCTTCCACCTCGACGATGCCGTATTTTTCGGTGTCCTGCCGCGGAATGACCTGTACGCCCAGAACGCTGGCCCGTTTCGCTTCGTAGACCTCGGCCATCTGCAGCAGGCAGGCGACGTCGCTGCGAATCAGGTCGTCCGCCAGATGTACGAAGAACGGCTCGGCACCGACAGCGGGCTGCGCGCACAGGACGGCATGCCCCAACCCCAGCGGCGCCGGCTGGCGGATGTAGATGCAGGAGGCATATGACGGCAACACGCTGCGCAACTGGTTGAGCAGATCGCTCTTGCCCTGCGCCTCGAGCATGTGCTCGAGCTCCTGGTCGGAGTCGAAGTGATCCTCGATCGCCCGCTTGGAAGCCCCGGTGATGAACACCAGGCGGCGTGCGCCTGCGGCCAGCGCCTCCTCCACCGCATACTGGATGAGCGGCTTGTCGACCACCGGAAGCATCTCTTTCGGGCTGGCTTTGGTGGCGGGAAGGAACCGCGTCCCGCGGCCCGCCACTGGAAACACGGCGGTACGTATCACCGACTTGAGGCTCATCCGGGGCGTCTCCTGTTCCTCACCAACGTCTTTCCCTCGAAGTGTACCGCGCGCCGGAGTCATGAAAAGCTCAGTCTCACAGTGAAGTGGCTAACGTCACAGAAGGGCGCAAGGTCCGTGCCGCAGCCCATTCACGCCGGGCCCCCGGCTACAGCGCGTGGGCCGATCCGTCCGTCCGGTCTGCCCATTTGAATACCGAGGGCCGCATGCTGTCCCAGGAACGGCACTTCGGGCACCGCCAGAACCAGCCAACGCTGTGCATGCCGCAGTCATCGCACTGATACCGTCCCCCGGCATCACCGATGCGCGTCAGGAGCGTACCCAGTGAGAGCGCATCCGCCGCCGACTCCACTTCCGTACCGAGGTCCCCGGCAACTCGCGGGAGCCGCCGCACCTGTTGCGGGGGAAGAGCGGTCGCCAGCAGCCAGGCGAGCTGCCGCGCCGTCACGCGGCCATTGCGCTTCAGGCGATCGGCCAGGTCCGCCAGCACGTCGCCCTCACCCACCTTGGCGGCAAGCTTGAGGATGCTGGGGATGATCTCGAGGGCCAATCCCGGCGAGGTCTCGAGTGCTTTCAGGTAGAGAGACAGTGCACCGGCCGGGTCGTTCGCCAACTCCGTGATACGGGCGGTGAGGATCTCGGCACGAGGTAGATCCTCGTCGTGCGTACGAGCCTGCCGCAGGAGGGTCCGCGCGCGCTCGGTATCGCCCTGGACCAGAGCATGTTCGGCCAGCTCGCAAAGGTAGTGCGCTGCCACACGGCGACGATCCCGTTGCACCGGAAGCGGGAGCTCGTGAAACACCTTGAGTGCGTTGGCCCAGTCGCCCTGGCTTTCATAGATCCGCACCAGGTGGTCCAGGGCCACTTCCCGGTATTCGCGCGACGCCGCCAACTCTTCCAGCAGGCGCTCGGCGCGATCCATCAACCCCGCACTGAGATAGTCGAGCGCCAGAGCGAAGGCGGCCTTGTCGCGCAACGCCGCGCCGCCGTGGTCCCGTAAACGCGTGTGAATGGCGATGGCGCGATCCACTTCGCCGCGCCGGCGGAAGAGGCTGCCGAGGGCAAACTGGATCTCTGCCACATCCCCGTCTGCTTCAGCCATGCGCGCGAAGATTTCCGCGGCGTGCTCGAAGCGGTCGTTGATCAGGTGGTCGAGGCCCTCATAGTAGTCGCGCGGCAGTCGAA
Organism: uncultured Steroidobacteraceae bacterium; assembly: GCA_964563075.1. Classification (GTDB taxonomy): domain Bacteria; phylum Pseudomonadota; class Gammaproteobacteria; order Steroidobacterales; family Steroidobacteraceae; genus 13-2-20CM-66-19. Next base: position 5,262 of record CAZLYG010000393.1, read on the forward strand.
CGGTACGTGCGGCACCGGTTTTGCGACCGAGAAACCACGCCGCAGCGCCGATCAGGACGAATGCCAGGGCCAGCAAAACTGGTGGGAGCTCGAACATGCGTTCGAGGATAACGCCGCGGGGA
>CAZLYG010000394.1:0-5377 GCA_964563075.1 uncultured Steroidobacteraceae bacterium
TGCTCGAGCTGGAGATGCAGGCGGAGGTCGACAAGTACGTGGCGAGCTACTGGCTGCTGCGCCGGCAGTTTCCCGAGCGCTTTCCGGCGGAGCTGCTGCGCCTGCTGTTCGAGCGGACGCGGATCGATCCGGAGCTCGCCGAGGGACGCGAGGATCTGTATCGGGAGGCCACGCGTTATGCGCAGCGCTTCTGCCGCAAGCTCGAACAATTACTACGCGACTCGCGCTCCTCGGGCGAGGTGCTGGCAGAGTTGCGTCGCTTCTACAGATGGACCAATGCGCGCAAGCTCGCGCACATCGAACGGACCGCCTGAGACTACTCTTCGTCCCCGCCGTCGCGCTGCCTGCGTTGCTCGAGCTCGCGCATCAGCTTGATCCACTCCGACAACTTGCGCAGATCGGTGCGGGAGGTGTTTCCCGTGCGCTGCGCTGGCTTGCGCTCGAGCGCGCCCGAGCTGGAATAAGGATCGAAACTGTCCGATGGCTCCAACGACAGTCGATGGGAGCCCAGCCGACGCTGCACTCCCGAGTCCCCACCGGACTCGATTTCCAGGACCGGACGCTCGTAACCCGGAGGTGCTTCTTCCCACTGCACGACGGCGTTGCCGCGGTCGTCGTGCACGACCCGGCCCATCCGGCGGCGGTCATTTTTGCCGGAATCGCCTGCGGGCTCAGCTTCCTGGGCGCCCGCGCGCTTCTTCGAGTACTGCACAGGATTACGTTCAATTCAGTGTCGGCCCCTACCGACATGCGTGCACGGTACCTTCAGGGTGCAACGTGTTCCGAGACGAGCTTCACGGTTCGGTGCGCGTGAGTGCCGCGCGCACCGCAGGGAGGTTGGCGGCGCGGATCAGACCGATCGCCGTTTTGCCATCGCGGAGGGTTCCGTCGATGGCCCACTGGTGGGCCTGATCGAAGGGGATCCAGTGCGTCTCGATGACCTCGGCCTGCTCGTGGGCCACCTGCGCCGGTTGCACGTCAGTGGCCAGGAAGAGGTGCAGGACTTCAGTGAATATGCCTGGCGAGCTCAGATAAGTGCCGAGGCTTTCCCAATGTGCCGCGCTCACTCCGGCTTCTTCCACCAGCTCGCGTTGCGCCGTGCTCAGGGGTGGCTCGTTGGGTTCGAGCTTGCCCGCCGGGAGCTCCCATAGCCAGCCACCCGAGACGTACCGATACTGGCGCAGGAGGCATACCCGCTTGTGCTCGTCGATGGCGACCGCAGCGGCGCCTCCGGGATGATGGACCACCTCCAGCTCGGCGCGATGTCCGTTGGGGAGGATGACCTCATCCGTGGTGAGGGTGATGATCCGTCCGCGGAAATGGAGGGTGCGTTTTTCGGGCTGCAGATCGGGATTCATGGAGTCGAAGGGTACCAGAGCATGCAATCTCCTGACCTCATCGTCGTCACCGGGCTGCCTGCCACCGGGAAGAGCACTCTCGCGCGTGAGCTGGCGCGTCTGCTGCGAGCTCCCCTGATCGGCAAAGACATGATCAAGGAGCCGCTCATGGACGTGCTGGGCGCCGGCGACAGCGAGCGCTCGCGTCTGCTCAGTACGGCGAGCTTCGCAATACTGTTCGGCGTTGCCCGCGAGCTGTTGGCGTGCGGGCTGAGCCTGATCGTCGAGGGAAATTTCCGCCCGGGCGAGCACGAGCGACCGCTGCTGGCAGCGTTGCCGCCCGGCACTGCCATCCTCCAGGTCCTGTGTCGGGGCCCGGAATCGGAGCGGATCGAGCGCCTGCAGCGGCGCGCCGCCGACCCTCTGCGCCATGCTGGCCACCGGGACGCGGCGCGGTCGGCGGTGGCAGACCAAGGCGGGTTCCTGGAGCTTCCCGGCCGGCGAATCGAGCTCGAGGACTGCACGATGGCCTGCGCGGACCTGGCAGCGTCCATTGTCGCGGACGTCAACTCGCGCACGGTTTGAGAAAAAAACGCCATGACAGGGTGATGCTTGCCGGTGACAGCGAGCCGCGCGGTTCCGTATATTCGGCGCACACATGTCGACTACGTCACACATGGACAAGCTGAACGGGCCGCAGCGCAAGGCGGTCTCCTTCGGCACGCCGCTTGCGGAGAACAAGGGAGTCAAATCCGGGCCGTTGCTGATCGTCGCAGGCGCCGGCACCGGCAAGACGGACACGCTGGCGCATCGAGTGGCGCATCTGGCACTGCACGGTGTCGACCCCGGACGGATTCTGATGCTGACGTTCACGCGGCGCGCGGCCACGGAAATGCGCAGGCGTGCGCAGGAGATCGCCCGGCAGGCGCGCAACGAGGCTATCGGCGGAGTAGGCCAGCTCATCCAGCAGCGTCTGAGTTGGGCCGGGACCTTTCACTCCATCGGCAACCGCCTGCTGCGGCACTATGCCCGTCATCTCAACCTCGACCCGCAGTTCACCGTCATGGATCGTGCCGACTCCGCGGATCTGCTGGATGGCCTGCGCCAGGAGCTCGGGCTGGCCGACAAGGAGCAGCGCTTCCCGCGCAAAGAGACCTGCCTGCAGATCTATTCCTACCGGGTGAATACCCGCAAGTCGCTCGCCGAGTCCCTCGAGCAGCAGTATCCCTGGTGCGCGCAGTGGGAAGCGGACCTGACGCGCCTGTTCCGGGCCTACGTCGAGCGCAAGCAGAGCAACTCGCTGCTCGATTACGACGACCTGCTGCTCTACTGGCACGTGATGATGTCGGAGCCGCGGCTCGCTGAGCACGTAGGCGCGCACTTCGATCACGTCCTCGTGGACGAATACCAGGACACCAACAAGCTGCAAGCCGATATCCTGCATGCGCTGAAGCCCGACGGATCGGGCCTGGCGGTGGTCGGCGACGACGCCCAGGCGATCTATTCATTCCGCGCCGCGGCCGTCGAGAACATTCTCGGCTTCCCTGACAGGTTCACGCCCCGCGCCGAGGTTGTCACCCTCGCTCAGAACTACCGCTCCACGCAGGCCGTGCTGGATGTCTCCAATGCAGTGATGGGTGAGGCACCCCGCCAATATCGCAAGCACCTGCTGGCGACCCGCGGGCAGGGCACCCGGCCGAAGCTCGTGACTGTCGAAGATCTGCAGACACAGGCGGAGTACGTCTGCACCGAGGTGCTGAAGCGGCGTGAGTCCAACACTCCGCTACGCCGCCAGGCCGTGCTGTTCCGCAGCTCCAGCCACAGCGACGTGCTGGAAGTGGAGCTCGGCAAGCGCCAGATTCCGTACGTCAAGTACGGCGGGCTGAAGTTTCTCGAAGCGAGCCACATCAAGGATCTGCTGGCGATACTGCGTTGGGCCGACAACCCCCGCAACACCCTGGCGGCGTTTCGCGTCGCGCAGCTGTTACCGGGTATGGGCCCGGGCAACGCCCGCAAGGTCGTCGATCACCTCGCGGCGAACGCCTTCGCGTTCGCTGCACTGAAGACATTCACACCGCCCCCGCCGGCCGTGGCGGGCTGGCACAAGCTCATCGAGTTGATGGCGATGCTCGGGGAACCGCAGCGGCCGTGGCAGGGACAGGTGAATGCGGCGCGCGGCTGGTACCGGCCGCATTTCGAGCGCATCTACGAGCACTTCCACACCCGCCTCGGGGACCTCGACCAGCTGGAGCTGTTGTCGGGACAGTATCCGTCCCGCGAGCGCTTCCTCACCGAGCTCACGCTCGATCCGCCTAACGCCACCAGCGACCTCGCCGGCAAGCCGGGGCTGGACGAGGAGTTCCTCACTCTCTCGACCATCCACTCGGCCAAGGGCATGGAATGGGATGTGGTGTACGTCCTGAACGTGGTCGACGGGAGCTTCCCGTCGGAGTTCTCGACCGGCAAGGCGGAGCTGATCGAAGAGGAGCGCCGCCTGCTGTATGTCGGCCTGACCCGGGCGCGTGAGGATCTGATGTTGATGGCGCCCCTCAAGTTCCATCTCACGGGTCAGTCACGGCAAGGGGATGCCCACGTTTACGGTGGCCGCAGCCGGTTTCTGACCGACAAAGTGCTCAAGACGCTCGAGGCGGCGACATTTCACGGCTCGAATTCCGATGGCGCCGCAACCCTGCGGGATACACAGACGGCCACCCTGGACGTCAGCGCCCGCTTGAAGGAGATGTGGTAGTCCGCGGGCGGGCCCGGATGCCGCTTCGATTCCTGACACCGGTCCGCGCTTAGTTAACGCCGGCGCGGCTTCACGAACTTCAGCGTGAAGCGGTCGCTCTCGCCGATAGCCGCATATTTCTCCCTGTCCCGGCCACCCAGGCGGTAGGTTGGCGGCAGCGTCCATACACCTTGCTCGTAGTCCTTGGTGTCGCGTGGGTTGGCGTTCACCTGCGATTTTGCCACCAGCCTGAAGCCCTGCGCCTCGATGAGCCGCACCGCGTAGTCCTCTTCGACATAGCCACTCTTGGCCTGAGGATCCTGGGGCGAGCCCGGCGCCCGATAGAGCGTCGCGAATACGTTCTCGGCCTCTCCCCTCGCCATCCAGTCGTGCAGGTTGCGGAACGTCAGCGCCATGTCCAGGGAATTGGCAGGCAGGACATCCCTGCCATCCGTCGGGAAGGTGACGACGTGCACGCGGTCATACAGGTCAGGTCGGGAGGCGAGCTTGGCGCGATAGCTCTCCAGCCTCTGCGTGATGTTGCGGCTGGCCGGGTCGGGGGCTATCACGCCCGCGTAGTACTGGCCTTTGGCACGCAGCAGAGGGGCGAGGATCTCGGTGTACCAGCCGGGTTCCGGCCAAACCTCGAGCACGCGCATTTCCGGTCGGACGCCAAAGAAAAGTAGCGTTTCCCGCGGATGTCGGTACCGGTCGCGGTCGCGATTCTCCGTTGAGCGCTGCGTGCCGGCGAGAATGCCGTCGAGCGCCTGCATGGTCGTTTCCCGGGTGCTGGTAGTCGTGCAGCCGGCGGCGAGTAGCGCGGTCGCCAAGGCCGTCGCGGCCAGGAGCCCGGCCCGGGCGCGGAGCCGCAGCAATCCGCTCTCCGCCCCCTCGGGGCCGGGGTTGGAGGCTCGCAGAGACGTCGAGCGCTCGCTGGCAGGCTTGCGGGGAGCGTGGTTGAACATGCGGATCGTGCTCGCGCGGGACTGGCGACATTACTCCCGTGTGAGCAGCAAAATCCATGCACCGGACGGTACCGGAGCGCTTCCGCGGCCGGGAGCGTCGGCCGTACACAAAAAAACCCCGCGTGCGTGCGGGGTTTTTTGCTTCCGCCAGTGCCCGTGAGCGGGATACCGCGGCACCACGGGCGGCGAGCCGCAGTGTTTCAGCGGCGGAAGGGCCCGCCTCCCTGGCGCGGACGCTGCGGACGTTCCTGGGCCTCGTTGACACGCAGTGGTCGGCCGTTCATCTGGAAGCCGTTCAGGGCCTGGATTGCGCTTTGTGCCTCGCTCTGAGGCATATCGACGAATCC
>CAZLYG010000395.1:0-5376 GCA_964563075.1 uncultured Steroidobacteraceae bacterium
CCATCACCTGCGTCCCCAGCAGCGAGTGCCCGCCCAGCTCGAAGAAGTTGTCCTCGATCCCCACCTGCTCCGCCTGCAGCACTTCCGACCAGATCTGTGCCAAAACCTCCTGTGTCGGAGTGCTCGGGGCAACGTACCCCACCTGCGCCGGCTCCCCTTCGGGCTCTGGCAAGGCTGCCCGGTCCAACTTCCCGCTGGCGTTCAACGGCAGGGACCCGAGCAGCACATACAGCGCCGGCAGCATGTACTCCGGCAGAGTCTCCTGAAGGTAACTGCGCAGCTGCGCAGGGCTCGGTACCGCTTCGGCGTGCACCGTGAAGTACGCTACGAGACGTTTGTCCCCGTGCTCGCCTTCACGGGCAATCACCACAGCCTCACGCACCTGCGGGTGCCGCCGCAACTGCGCTTCGATCTCTCCCACCTCGATACGGTAGCCGCGGATCTTCACCTGATGATCCGCTCGCCCCTGGTACTGCAGCCGACCATCCCCGAGGTAGAGAACACGGTCGCCCGTCCGATACAGCCGTCCGCCGGGCTCCCCGTATGGGTCCGCCACAAAGCGCTCCGCCGTCAGCCCACCCCGACCGATGTAGCCTCGCGCCACTCCCGCTCCACCGACGCAAAGCTCTCCCACCACTCCCACAGGGACCACCTGGAGCATCTCATCCAGCACATACACCTGCACGTTGGCCAAGCCGGTGCCGATGCTCACCCACTCCTGAGCCTCTTCTGTCTCCCCGCAGCGCTGCCGGGTCGCATCCGCTCCCACCTCCGAGCATCCGTACACGTTCACAAACTCACACCACGGCAGCGCTCTCCGCAGCTGACGCAGCAGTTCTCCGCTCAGGGCCTCGCCACTGAGTGTCCACTGCCGCAGCTCGCGCAGCCTCCCCGCCTCTCCACTGTCCAACAGCGCTCGCGCCAGCGACGGCACGCTCACCAGATGCTCCACCCTTTCGCTCTCCAGCAACTTCAACAATTGCCGCGCATCCCGCCCGCTCTGCTCATCGGCGATCACCAGCCGGCACCCGCTCAGCAGCGCTCCGAATACCTCGAACACCGCATCCACAAATCCCACCGCCGTCTTGTGACAGCACACCTCCCCCGCCAGAAGCTTCCCGATGCTCCCCTGCGCATAGACCCGGTTCACCACCGAGCGGTGGAGTGCTCCCACCCCCTTCGCACGCCCAGTCGATCCGGATGTGTAGATCACATACGCAAGGTTCTGCGCTGTGCACCGGCTCGGCGGAGCACTCCGCGCGCAGATGCGGATCTGACTCCCTTCAGCCCCCACATCCACCACTCGCACATCCGCGCCCGCCCCCTCCAGAACACTCCCCGCAGCCGCATTCACCAGCACCACGCGCGCGGCCGCCTGGCTGAGCATGTACCTCACGCGCTCCGCAGGGTAGCTCGGATCAAGCGGCAGATAAGCGGCCCCCGCCTTCAGCACTCCGAGCATCCCGATCACCTGCTCGATCGAGCGGCTCTGATAAACACCCACCACCTGCTCCGCTCGCACTCCCAGCTGCAGCAGGTAATGCGCCAGCTGGCTCGAGCGCTCATCCAGCTCCCGATAGCTGACACGCTCCGCTCCGCTCACCAACGCGATCGCATCCGCGCTGCGCGCTGCCTGCTCGCCGAATAGCTCGTGGATGCACCGCTCCCGCGGGTAGTCCCCGGCCGTCGAGTTCCATTGCACTACCTGCTCGTTGCGCTCCTCATGGCTGAGCAGCCCGGCTGCATCATGCGGAGCATCGATGTTGTCGAGCATCAGCAACAGGGCGCGCTCATAGTAGCCAGCGATTCGCCGAGCCCGCAGGCCGTCGAGCACCGCCGGATCGAAGCTCAAGGAAAAGGTGATGCCCGCGCCGTCCGGGTCCTGGGAAAAGTTCGCGAATAAGCTGAAGTTCGTCTGCTCGAACCCTTGCGTGGCCGAGATCTTCAGCGCGCCCTCGAGGCGCCGGTACACGTGCAGCCGGATGAAGTTGAACAATGTGTCGAACAGCTTTTCCGCGCGCACCAGCTCCTGAATCGCCGCCAGTGGATACTGGCGATGCGACAGCATCTCCCCCTCGAGCTCCCGCAGGCTCACCACCAGCTCTCTCCAGGACCCCCGCGAGACCATGACCCGCAGCGGCAGGGTATTCAGGTACAGCCCCAGAACGCGTTCGCCATCCTCCTCCTCCACGCGTCCGTGCGAGACGACCCCGGTGAGGACGTCCTGGGAGGCGCAGATGACACTCAAGACCTTCACGTGTGCAGCCAGCAGCAACAGCTTCAGATGAACGCCGACCGCACGCGCACATGACTCCAGGCGCTGCGCGAGTTGCCGGTCGAAGTCCACCTGATATGCCGCTATCTCGGTTCCCTGGACGGTGCCGGCAGGCATGGAGCGGGGCAGCGACGGCAGGCTCGCCTCCTGCAGCCGCCGGCGCCAGTAGTCCTGGCTGCGACTCGACTGCAGCGCACGCAATTCCCGGGCGACGAAGTCCCGATACAGCGCACGAGGCGGCGCGATCACCCGATCGCTTGCGGCCAGCAGGGCAGCGTAGTGCCCCAGGAACTCCGTCTGCAGACTTGCGACACTCCAGCCATCCAGAATGGCGTGATGGAAGCTCAAGAAGTACTGGAAGCAAGTCACGGCTCGCACGTACACGAACATGCGCAGCAGCGGCGGCTCGGACCATACGAACTTCTGCTGCTTTTCCCGGCCGAGCCATTCCCGGATATGGTGGTCCTGCTCGGCCGCGCTCCACTGTGATATGTCCTGCACCTGCACGGCAGGAACAGCACTGCGGTGCACGACTTGCACCAGGCGGTGATCGCAACTCATGACGATGCCGGTGCGCAGGACCGGATGCCGCTCGAGCAGACTGTGAGCCGCGCGCCGGAAGTGCTCCTCGTTAAACGAGGCTTCGACGCGGTAGCCGAATACATCGTGGTACACAGCGCTATGCGGAGCCACTTCACTATGGAAGTACATACCCTGCTGCAGCAGGCTCAATGGATAGGCATCCTCGATCTCAGCGAGGCCGCAGAACTGCGCGCGCTCCGCGGGATTCAACAGCTCGAATGCGCCGACGCCTTTCTGGAGCGCACCATCCTCCATGCCGGCTGCGATGGCCGCCGCGAGCTCCGCGACGGACTGATGCTTGAACAGGTCGGCGACTCCCAGCCTCAGGCCCGCTCGCTGAGCGCTGGCCAGAACACGCAGGCTCAGGATGGAGTCGCCCCCGACGGCGAAGAAGTTGTCATCGACCCCCACGCGCGCCAGCCCGAGGACGCGCGCCCATATCTCGCACAGTTGGCTTTCTATCTCATTGCGGGGCGGAACGTACCTGTGCAAGGCTACTGCGGTGTCGTCCGGAGCCGGCAGTGCGGCGCGGTCCAGCTTGCCGTTTGAAGTGAGCGGCAAGCGCGGCAACATCACGAACGCACTCGGGAGCATGTGCTCAGGCAGAATGCCGCTGAGGTAGGCACGCAACTGCGCTACACTCGGAGCCGGCTCCGCAACCACGAGATAGGCCACCAGGCGCTTCTCCGCCGGAATGTCTGCCCGGGCGATGACCACCGCCTCCTTCACCTGCGCATGCCTCGCGAGCTGCGCCTCGATCTCCCCCAGTTCGATCCGAAACCCACGGATCTTTACCTGTTGGTCGTTGCGGCCCAGATGCTCGATCGTCCCGTCCGCACGCCAGCGGCCGAGATCCCCGCTCTTATATAGGCGCGCCCGTGCATGCTTGCCGAAGGGGTCGGCAATGAACCGCGCAGCCGTCAGCTCCGGCCGGTTCAGGTATCCTCGAGCAACCCCGCTTCCGCCTATGTAGATCTCTCCCGCAACGCCGACGGGCACAGGCTGTCCATAGTCATCCAGTAGGTAGGCCTGCAGGTCGGGAATCGGCCTGCCGACCAGGCTGCTCCGCGCCGACGAGATCTGCGCCTCGGAGAGCCTCTGGTAGGTGACGTGCACGGTCGTCTCAGTGATGCCGTACATGTTCACCAGTTGCGGCTTGTCGGCACCGTTGCGCGCGACCCAGGGCTGCAAAGTGCGTAGCTCGAGTGCCTCGCCACCGAATATCACCACCCGGAGTGAGTGGCGCCGCTCCGCACCGCTCGCCTGCGCGTCGATCAGCTGGGCGAAGGCGCTGGGTGTCTGATTCAATACCGTTACGCCCTGCTCACACAGCAGGCGATAGAACTCTCCCGGTGAGCGCGACGTCAGGTATGGCACGATCACCACTCTTCCGCCGTATAACAAGGCTCCCCACAACTCCCACACCGAGAAGTCAAAAGCGAAGGAGTGAAACAGCGTCCACACGTCGCTTGCGTTGAAGCCAAACCACGATTCTGTGGCCGCAAACAGTCGGGCGACGTTGCGATGCTCGACCATCACCCCTTTGGGTTGTCCGGTTGAACCCGAGGTATAGATCACGTAGGCCAGATTTGCCGGGTTGACACCCACCAGCGCGGAGGCCAGATCTTCATCCGCCTCCACAGCGATGGCGCCCCAATCACCGTCCAGCGCAATCACCTCGGCTCCCGAGTCCGGCAGGCGCTGTCGCAGCCGCTCCTGTGTCAGCAGCACCTGCGGCGCTGCGTCGCGCAGCATGTAGGCCAGCCGCTCGGACGGATAGCCGGGGTCGAGCGGAACGTAGGCACCTCCCGCCTTCAGGATTCCCAGCAGCCCGACCAACGCGTCAAGGCCGCGCTCGACACAGATGGCTACCCGCCGATCCGGGCCGACGCCCCGCCGCCTGAGATGCCATGCGAGTTGATTCGCCCGCCGGTTGAGCCCGCAGTAGGTGAGCGAGTCTCCCGCATACGTCGCCGCAATCGCGTGCGGGACCCGCTGTACCTGTCTCTCGAACAACTCGTGAAGGCAGTGCTCGACTGGAAACTCTGCCCCGGCGTTCCACTCCACCAGCTGCCGGTAGCGCTCGGCCTCACTCAGCAGCGGCAGCTCCCGGATCGCAACGGAGGCGTCCCGGCCCACGATCTCCAGCAGCCGCTGATAGCTGCGCGCGAGACGCTCGATTGTCGCCGCCTCGAACAGATCGGTCGGGTACTCCAATCGCCCCACCAGGCCCGCATCGCTCTCGAAGAGCTCCAGTGCCAGATCAAACTTCGCCGTCGCCGACTCCGTCCTGATGTGCGTCAACGTGAGCCCGGGAAATCCGAGCTTCGCCTCCGGGGCGTTCTGCAAGGTCAACATCACCTGGACCAGAGGCTGGCGCGAACGGTCGCGCGGCGGCTGCAGCTCTGCCACCAGCTTCTCGAAGGGCATCTCCTGGTGGGCATAGGCCCCAAGGGCGGTGTGCCGCACCCGCTGCAGCAACTCCCGGAAGGAAGGATTTCCAGAGAGGCTCGTCCGCA
>CAZLYG010000396.1:0-5371 GCA_964563075.1 uncultured Steroidobacteraceae bacterium
GCCCGGTGCTGCTGAAGTTTGCCGAAATGGTGGGTGGCCCGCCAGGTGAGCGCGACCGGGCGGAGCTGCGGAGAATTCTCGCAGGCCTGCGCTCCGTACGCGTGCGCAGCTACGGCTTCGATGCCGATTTCGTCTATGCGAAAGCCGATATCGAGCGGATCCGCGCGCAGCTGAACGCACCTGGCTGGACACAGATGGTGCATACGCAGAACAGGGACCGGAACGAGGATGTCGACGTCTACGTCTCCCTGGACGATCACGTCATGAAAGGGCTCGCGGTGGTGGCCAGCGACCCGCGCAATTTCACGGTCGTCGACATCGTCGGCAGCATCGACCTGCAGGATCTGGCAAAGCTGGAGCAGCACCTGGGCATTCCCGGAGCCTTCGGCCACCGCAACATGGCCTGCGAAATGTGATTTCCGGATTGCTGACGAGTGAATGAGGAATCACCCGATGCAAGCTGGCTGTCGCGAGCGTGCGCAGGTGACTCCGCGGCGTTCGCCGCCCTCGTGCGCGCGCATCAGCGCTCCGTGTTCGGCCTGGCGCTGCGCATGCTGTCGGACTGGCAGCGGGCAGAGGACCTGGCGCAGGAGGTGTTCCTGCAGTTGCACCGCAACCTCTCCAGCGTGCAATCCGCCGCGCATCTGGCATTCTGGTTGCGCAAGGTGACGATCAACAAGGCAATCGATCGTGCACGCCGGGAGCGACTGTTCCAGCTCGTGCCGCTGGACCACGACCCCGCGCCGCTGGACGACAGGGGCGAGCGTGACCCCCTGTTGCAACGTCGATTGCGCGAGCTCGTGGCACAGCTGGCACCCGCGCCGCGTGCCGTCGTCGTGTTGAGGTATCAGGAGGATCTGGATCCGGTGGAGATTGCGCGGACACTGAACATGTCGATCAATACGGTCAAGAGCTACCTCAAGCGCTCTCTCGCAACGTTGCGTGAGGGCATCGGCGAAGGCGCGGGATCACTGATATGAGTGAGGAGCTGGACAAACAGCTGGGGGATGCGCTGCGCCCTGTCGATCCGGGTGAGCAATTCGCGCACGGCGTGTTGTCGCGCGTTGCGCGTGATCCTGCCTCGCGCCGCGCACGTATGCCTTGGCGCTGGCAATGGGCCGCAGCTCTGGCCGTCGTCGTGTTGGGTACGCTGGGCGTTTATCAGTTGCAGATGAGGCGCGCCCAGGGGCTCGAGGCTCGCAGGCAGCTCATCCAGGCATTGCAGGTCACCGGTGAGAAGCTGGATCTGGCCGAGCGCGCCGTCAACGATTCCGCCGGCTCGAGAGCGGACCCGGGAGCCTAGGCATGAGACGTCTGCACATGGGGATGGTTGTCGGCTGGGCGCTGTTGCTCGTGAGGGCGGCAGTGGCGGCACCCGATGCCCCTCTGAAGTTGCCGAGCTTCGATGCGCTCGCGAGCAAGGCCAGCCACACCGTCGCGGTCACCCTCGATTCCCAGCTGCTCGGCTTCGCCGCCGGCTTCCTGGACCCCGGCAATCCCCAGGATGCGGCGGCGCGCGAGCTCATCGGCGGTCTCAAAGGGATTTACGTCCGCAGCTACGAGTTCGACGGTGAGTTCGCCTATCCGCGCGCCGAGATTGATGCTGTGCGCAGGCAGCTCACCGGGTGGCAGCAGGTAGTGTCGGTTCGAGGGCGCAAAAACGACGACAACGTCGATATCTACATCTCGGTCGACCAGGGGAAGGCCAACGGCCTGGTGATCATCGCGAGCGAGCCGCGCGAGTTCACCATCGTCGACATCGTTGGATCGATCGATCTGGAGAAGCTGCGCCGTCTGCGGGGGAAGTTCGGTATCCCCAATAATCTGCCGCTCGACAGCGCGCCGGGCCCCTGAAGTGAATGCCCCAGCGCTGCGCGGCTGGGCGGTAGGCGGCTGGGCGTGGGGGTTGCGTGTACCATGGCCCCCAGAGTGCGCTGCGCGAGGGTCGGGCGATGGACTACGTGCGATTGGGCTCATCGGGCCTCAAGGTCTCCCGGATCTGTCTGGGCTGCATGAGCTTCGGCGGCGGCGCCGATTGGATGCTCCCGGAGCAACCGAGCTTGGCCATCGTGCGCAAGGCATTGGATCTGGGCATCAACTTCTTCGACACGGCCAACGTGTACTCGGAGGGCGAGAGCGAGCAGATCCTCGGGCGGGCGCTGCGGGCGTTCGCCGTGAAGCGCGAGGACGTGGTCATCGCCACCAAACTGTTCCACCCGATGGGCTCCGGACCCAACCAGCGCGGCCTGTCGCGCAAGCATGTGTTTCAGGCGATCGATGCCAGCCTGCACCGGCTGGGACTGGACTACGTCGACCTGTACCAGATTCATCGCTTCGATCGCGAGACGCCCATCGAGGAGACCTTGGAGGCGCTGACGGATGTCATCAAGGCCGGCAAGGTGCGCTACATCGGGGCCTCGACCATGGCGGCATACCAGTTCGCAAAGCTCCTCTATCGTGCCGACCAATTGCGCCTGGCACGCTTCATCAGCATGCAGAACAACTACAGCCTGCTGTATCGCGAGGAAGAGCGGGAGATGATCCCGCTGTGCCGCGAGGAGGGTATCGGTCTGATCCCCTACAGCCCCATCGGGGGTGGCCTCCTGGCCGGCAGCCGGCGCACCGGGACCGTTCGCTCCCATTCACCGATGGCGCGTGATCGCTTCAATCGCAAGGCGGACGAGGCGGTCATCGATGCCGTCGCCGCGGTTGCCACCCAGCGCGGTGTAGCAGCGGCCCAGGTCGCCATCGCGTGGCTGCTGGCGCAGCCCGGTGTGAGCTCGCCGATCGTCGGCGCGACCAAGGCGGCTCATCTGGAGGATTCCGTCAAAGCGGTCGGATTCCGGCTGAGCGAGGAGGAGGTCGCGAAACTGGAGGGGGCTTACGAGACGATGGCTGCGCTCCCGGTGTACTTCCGCCCGCCGCCGTCACCGCGCCGCACATAGCTCACCGGTTGCGCGGTCCTTACGCCGGTTGGTACCGGAGCTGGACGGCATCGAGGACGGCAAGCAGTGCACGCCGGCTCCAGGCGGCGGTTCTAAGGCGTACCCCGCGTCGTCCGCGGGTCAGGGTTCTGAGCAGCGTGAATGCGCCGCAGGGCTCCCATGTCATCGGCCTCTGCAGCTGACTTGTCCGGCCGATACCGCTTCACTCGCGCCAGGCGCAGGGCCAGCCCGCCTACGTAACGCGGACTGACCTGCAGATCGCTGAACGCCACCTCCACCACGAGCTCCGGACGCACGTAGACCGTCCACTGGTCGTGGCGGATCTCACGAGCCAGCAATTCTCGCGTCTGCCACTCGAGCATCGCATCCGTCAGTCCCTTGAAGGTTTTGCCGAGCATGACGTATTCGCCTGTGGTGGGGTCGAGGGCGCCCAGATGCAGGTTGGACAGCTTGCCGGAGCGGCGGCCGTGGCCCCACTCGGCGGCGAGCACGATCAGATCGAGAGTATGGGCGCGCTTGATCTTCAGCCAGCTCGCCCCGCGGTTTCCGGCCTCGTAGGGCGCATCGAGCGACTTCGCCATGAGGCCTTCGTGTCCCGCTGCGAGGGCGGCCTGGTAGAAGTCCTGGGCTTCCCGCTCGGACGTGGTACGCAGGCGTGGAATAAGCAGCGCTTCCGGGACTGCGCGAGCGAGCGCTTCGAAGCGCTCACGTGCCGGTTTGTCCGTGAGGTTCTCGCCCTCCAGCCGCAGGCAGTCGAAGAAAAAGGCGCGGATCGGCAGCTCGGCTCGCAGCCGCTCCACCTCGAGCTTGCGGCCGAAGCGCCGCATGGTGACCTGGAAAGGGACCGGGCGGCCGGACGGATCGAACACAATGGCTTCGCCGTCCAGGACCACCTCGCTCACTGGCAGCGCGCGCACACTCTGAACGATCTCGGGGATTGCCGCGGAGACCTCATTGAGGCTGCGGGAAAAGATCCTCACCTGCTCCCCGCTCTTGTGGGCCTGGATGCGGGCCCCATCCATTTTCCATTCGAACGCCACCTCGCTGCGCAGCTGACCGAGCGCTTCCCCCGGGTCCGCTGCGGTCTGCGCCAACATCGGCGCGATCGGGGAGAGGATCTCGAGCTGAAATCGGGTGAGGCCGTCCGCCCCTTCGAGCAATGCCGCGTGCGCGGTCCGCCCGAGACTCCTGGAGTACATGGCCGCACGCCGGACCTGATGCGCCTGGAGGCCCGCGGCGGCGGCAATCGCGTCGATCATCACGCCCTCGAGCGCGCCCTGGCGCAGTTCACCGAGCAGCAGGCGCAACAGAAACTGCTGCTCGCTCGCTGTTGCCAGCGAGAACAGCTCGCGCAGTGCGCCGGCACGCTGAGCAGCGGCGCCCGAACCGCGGATAGCGGCTATTTCCTGCAGACGCCGGTCGACCTCGACCAGGGACAAAACAGGCGCGGCTCCCTGCGCGGCATCGCTCGCGGCACGCAGGGCGGCGTACCCGATGCCAAAGCGTCCCTGCCGGGTGTCTCCGGACAGGTAGGGGACGCCAATCTCGATCTCCTCAGCGGCGAAGCTGCGCAGACACTCGGCCAACTCGCGTACTTTCACCAGCCGGGAGGAGGTCGCTGCCACACGGCTGGAGGTGTCGACCACATGGGCAAGCAGAGTCATCGCTGTATATCATAGCCTTGGAGGGAAGAATCATGCGTCGAGCCCATGTGTCGTGTGTTGCAGCGGCTCTCGGCCTCATGGCCTCGACGGTGCCCGCGGCCGAGCCACCCGTGAGCGTCGCGCTGCGTTGCGGCCAGCTCATCGACACGATCGCCGGCAAGGTTCTCGGCGAGACCACGGTCGTCATCGACGGCAAACGCATCCGCGAGGTCAGTGCAGGCTGGCACGCACCGGCAGGCGCGACACAGATCGATTTGAGCCACCAGACGTGTCTGCCCGGTCTGATCGATGCCCACACCCATCTCAGTCACTACTTCAGTCCCACCAAGTACGTCGATGAATTCCATTGGAACCTGGCCGACTATGTGTTGCGCTCGACCGTCTACGCGCGCCGCACGCTGCTCGCAGGATTCACTACCGTTCGCAACCTTGGCGATATCGACAACGAGACGGTTGCTCTGCGCAACGCGATCAACGCAGGTGTCGTTCCCGGTCCACGAATCTTCACCGCCGGTGTGCCGATAGGCTCCACGGGCGGACATGCCGATCCGACAGACGGCTACCGCGAAGACCTTGCCGGCGATCCGGGTGTGCTCCAGGGGATCATCAACGGTCCCGCGGACGCGGTGAAGGCTGTGCGCGAGCACTACAAGAGGGGTGATGACCTCATCAAGATCATGCCTTCCGGAGGAGTGCTCGATGAGAGCTCGAGTGTCGACAACGCTCAGTTGACGCTCGAAGAGATTCAGGCGGTCGTACAGA
>CAZLYG010000397.1:0-5369 GCA_964563075.1 uncultured Steroidobacteraceae bacterium
ACATCGTGACCGGCCGTGAGGAGCATCATCTGGGTTGCACGGTTCTGTCGATCGACTCGCTCGAACGGGCAAGGGTGCGACGAAACAGTGCCGGAGTACCAATCGTCCGTGCACGCGTGGTCTCCTCCGACAGCGCGCAAAACGGGCCGGGCGCCTGCGCCTACGATTCGGCCTCTGCGACCGGCCTGCTCATTGTGCGGCGCATATTCAGTGCCGCCAAGGGGGTGATCTTCACCATCCACGCCACGGGGGTGCACCCGTAATCAACGTTGGCTCTCCCGCCGGCCGCAACCGGGAACACGCGTGGCAATCCCATTGCGGTGATCCATCCAACACTGACTTGCTCCTGCAGGACCTGGGTCCGGAACTCGCTGATCGACATCGAGGCAAGCCGGTCCACAGCGAATGGCGTACCGCACCTCTCTCAGGTCACCGTCAACCGTTGTGACGGTGAGACTGGGCGTCACCTGTGCAGGGCTTACCGGTCTCTTCGGCCCTCGCATCGCTGGTGAATAGCCGATCCCCTGCGCGGCCGAGCACCCGGTCGTCGAGATCGACTCGAGCTTGGCCGTCAGTCACCTCCCGCGAGAAGAATACGGCCTGCCGCGTCGCGGGATCCCAGCACCGGGGAAGTGGCACAACCGCCCCTAGAGGCTATCGAGGCGCGGCATGCTAAGATGAAGCAAAACAAGCACGGCAGGGGCTCCCCGCCCTCGGCAGTGCCATCCGTCGCCCGCGCTAATCCGCCTCGGCCGCGCGACGTGCCGGGTTTCAAGTCGCAGCAAAGCTCTTGAGCGAGGGTTATTCGCAATGACCGACAAGTCCGGTTCGGTTAGACAGGTCGAGACGGCTGCACCCGCGGCGAACCCGAATGAGGGCGGCGGCGGCGAGCATTTCGCTCGCTTCTATACCCGTGACGAGACTCTAGTCGATTCCGTTGCCACGTACGTCATTGAAGGTGTACGCGATGGTGCTGCCGCCATTGTGATCGCGACCAAAGAGCACGCGGCAGCGCTCGAAGCCCGCTGGGCGGAACTGCACTTCGATGCGGTGGCCGCGACTGCCCGGGGACAGCTCCTCATGCTGGACGCCGAACACACTCTCTCGAAGTTCATGGTGGAGGGCGCGGCGGATCGTGACCGCTTCATGAAAAGTGTCGGTCAGGTCGTCGCCCGCGCCTCCGAGCGCCATCCTCGTGTGGCAGCTTTTGGGGAGATGGTCAGCGTCCTCTGGGCAGAAGGCAAACCGGCCGCCGCGGTTGAGCTCGAGTCGTTGTGGAACGACTTGGCGCGGCGATACCCATTAACACTGTTCTGCGGTTACGCGCTACGCGACTGCACGGCGGAAGTCGGCGATACCGCATTCGAAGAGGTCTGCAGCGCACATACGCATGTCATCCCGGCCGAGGGGTTTGCAGCGCCGGCGTCCGAGGAACAGCGGCGGGCGCTTGCCCAGTTGCAGCGGAAAGCCCTGGCCTTGGAGCTACGCCTCGCACGTGACGCGCAGTTACAGCGCTCGATGGCGCACATGGCTGCGATCGTTGAGAGCTCCGACGACGCCATCATCAGCAAGACCCTGGACGGGATCATCCGCTCCTGGAATACAGGTGCACAGCGCATCTTCGGCTACACCGCCGAGGAGGCGATTGGGAATCCCATTACGCTCATCGTCCCGCCGGAGCTTCTCGAAGAGGAGCAACGCATCCTTGCAGCCCTTCGCCGGGGCGAGCGCATCGACCACATCGAGACCACGCGGCTTACCAAGGATGGGCGCCGGGTTGAGGTTTCTCTGACTCTTTCGCCGGTACGGGATGCGGCGGGAGCGATCATCGGCGCATCCAAGATCGCACGCGACATCACCGATCGCAAACGCGCGGAGAGCCTGCTGCGCGAGGCACATACCAACCTTCAGTCACGTGTCGCGGAGTTGGCCCGCTTCAACGCGGCCGCAATCGGCCGGGAGAGCCGCATCCTTTCCCTCAAGCACGAGGTGAATGAGCTTCGGGGCCGCCTCGGAGAGACGGTCGAGTACTCTTTTGACGGTACCGACAGGGAGAATCGAGCTCCTTCGCTTGCTTACTCCCAGGATACGGTCCCGCCCCGGGCCGCCGCGCCGCCCGAAGGCCTCGTACCGCTGAGCGCCATCCTGATCAGGTTGCAGGAGCGAGCCGGCCGCGCGGCCGATTATGAGGCCGAAAGCCGTGCTCTTGCCGCACTGGTACAGGCGCTGGCAAATGGCCCCGAGCGCATCCTGCAAGTCCTGGCGGAGAAAGTGCTGGAGGTCTTGCGAGCCGGGTCGGCGGGACTGAGCCTATTGTCGCCGGGCGGCGAGAGCTTTTATTGGGCAGCCATTGCAGGGGAATGGTCACCGCATCTGGGAGGCGGTACGCCTCGGGACTTCGGCCCCTGCGGCGATGTGCTCGATTGCAACGCCCCGCTCCTCTTCACGCATTGGGAGCACCGCTATCCTTATCTCGCATCCGCCACACCGCTCGCCGAAGAAGGTCTGCTGGTTCCCTTCGATGTTGACGGCAAAGCCGTGGGCACGATCTGGGCCATTGCGCACGATACTGATCGTAGATTCGATACGGAAGATCTGCGACTTCTCCAGAGCATGGCGCGCTTCGCATCCGCTGCATACCAAGCCGCCAATTCGGTTGAGGCGCTCGAGGAACGGCAGGCGGCTCTCTCGCTCCTCGAGGATGCAGTCAAGGCCCAAAGGGTCGCGGAAGACTCTCTGGCGCGACTGCGTGAAAGTGACGAGCGCCACGCTCATGAGGCCAGGGCGCTTGCGAAGCTCAACGAGCTCAGCTCGCGACTCTGGCGCTGTCGTGACGTGCACGAAGGACTCGAGGAGATGCTTGACGCATCGATCGCTTTGGTGGATGCCGACAAGGGCAATGTGCAACTGCTCAATGATGAGGGGGTTCTCACGATCGAGGCGCAGAGGGGCTTTAACCGCGAGTTCCTGGAGTATTTTCGCGAAGTCGACGCAAGGCACGACTCAGCGTGCGGACGTGCGCTCAGATCCAGACAACGGATCATCATTGAAGACGTCGAGCTCGACGCCCCGTACGCAGCACTGCGGCCAATCGCGCGGTCGGCTGGATACCGCGCCGTCGTCTCCATCCCGCTCCTTTCAGGAGACGGAGCGCCCCAGGGTATATTGTCGGCGCACTTTCGTGCGCCTCACCGGCCCACCGATTCGGAACTCAGTCGCCTCGACTTGTACTCGCGCCACGCCAGCGATTTCATTTATCGCTGCAAGGTCGAACGGGTATTGCGGCAGAGCGAGGAAGCACTGCGTGAAGCGGATCATCGCAAGGACGAGTTCCTGGCGCTGCTCGCCCACGAGTTGCGCAATCCGCTCGCACCCATTCGGTATGCGCTCGGGGAAAACCGTAAGGCCGATCGGACGCCGGAGCAGAGACGGTGGGCAGATGAGATCATGGAGCGGCAGGTGACGCATATGAGCCGCCTGCTCGATGACTTGCTCGACGTATCACGGATCACCCGAGGGAGTCTGGAGCTGAAGAAGGCCCCGACCGAGCTCATCTCGGTGCTGGGCACGGCGGTCGAGACGGCCCGGCCCCTGCTCGATTCGAAGCATCACAGCTTGTCGCTCGATTTTCCGAAAGAGGCCGTTCGAATCGAAGCGGATGCGGTGCGCCTGGCCCAGGTTTTCTCGAATCTCCTGGTCAACGCCGCGAAGTACACCGACCCGCACGGCAAGATTCATCTGAGCGCCCGCCGTGAGGACGGCGAGGTCATCATATCAGTGCGCGACAATGGCATG
The DNA here is from genome assembly GCA_964563075.1 of uncultured Steroidobacteraceae bacterium. Classification (GTDB taxonomy): domain Bacteria; phylum Pseudomonadota; class Gammaproteobacteria; order Steroidobacterales; family Steroidobacteraceae; genus 13-2-20CM-66-19. The sequence goes on from CAZLYG010000397.1 coordinate 3,796, forward strand.
GGCATCACGGCAGAAATGATGCCGCAGCTGTTCAGAATGTTTACTCAGGCCGACGGTGCTCACGCACGCGCCGAGGGCGGCCTCGGCGTAGGCCTGGCGCTCGTACGCGGCATCGTCGCCCTCCACGGCGGGACCGTTCACGCACAAAGCGACGGACCGGGCAGTGGCAGCGAGTTCACTGTCCGCCTGCCCGTCAGTGATTCCGTCGTCGAGGTTGGACAGATCGATAGCGTCGAGCCCGCGTTGGCGCTTGGCGTGAGAATTCTGGTTGTAGACGATAACCGTGATGCTGCCGACACCTGCGCGGAATTACTCGAGCTTTCGGGCCATCACGTTCAGACGGCCTATACGGGACGCGAGGCCCTGGAACTCGCGGCGACGTTTCGGCCGCACGCCATCATCCTCGATATCGGTCTGCCCGACTTCAGCGGTTACGCGTTGGCGAAGCTCATTCGTGGGACGAAATGGGGACGGAACGCCTTGCTGATCGCCGTGACGGGCTGGGGCCAGAGCGAGGACAAGCGTCGAGCCCAGGAAGCCGGGTTCGATCATCACCTCGCAAAACCGGTCTCCACTGAAGCCCTCGAATCGGCTCTGCAGATGATCAAGGATATGAGAACTGCCCCGATCATGAAGAGGCCATCGGCCTGAAGGCTTTCTCAACCTGTGCCGTGATTTTCGAGGGCCGTGTAATCTGCTGACGTGCTCCACATCCCTCAGTGCTCGCCCTGCGGGCCGATCATGCGCGCCGGGTCGCGGTTGTTTTCCTGGCAGAGATAGTCGAAGGGCTCGTTACCCGGGGACCAGCGCAAGAACCAGCCTCCAGACCAGGCGTGCGTATACGCGCCGGGATCATCGATCGTCGCTTCGTACCTGAGCTGATAGAAATTCGGGCGCGAGATGCGCTCGATGAGATGCGCCTTCGAGGTGTGAGGGACCCCCTCGCGCGTGAGCCAGAAGCGCTCGTTGAACCCAACCGTGTCGATCACGAGCGTGTCGCCCTCCCAGTGACCGATCGAATGGCCGTACCAGGACGGCTTCAGGTCCTTCGGATGCGGACGCCCGTCGAGGTAGACGATCCGCCAACTATGCGGCGCGCCGACGCCGACGAAGATGATCTCCTTCGTCTCGGGCAGATCGAGCACCTCGATCCCGTAGGGCGTATGCCAGAACCTCGGTCCTCCAGAGGGCTTGCAGCGCGTGTGCGGATCATCGGCCGTCAGATTCGCCTGGCGCTTCAGATACTGCTCGCGCGCCCAAGGCAGAAACGGCACCTGATCGACCGTCAGGTTGGTTGGCAAGCTCACTTCCTGGAAGGGGCGGCCCTTGTTGTAGATCATCGTGGCGCCCGCCGGACCTTCCCAGTTGCCGACCTCGTCTGGAGTCCCGGTGAAGCTGATCCGTCCATCCGGCCCTCGCGGAGCAGGCCGCGTGAGGTCCGGGTGCTGCGCACGCGGAGCCCCCCCTTGCTGTGCCGGCGCCGCAGCGGGAAGCAGTACGCCGAGCCCGAGGACGAACAGTGCGAACGCTCTCATGCTGTCGACCGCGCAGCGCTTATTGGACGCCCGGAGTCG
>CAZLYG010000398.1:0-5333 GCA_964563075.1 uncultured Steroidobacteraceae bacterium
CAGCTCAATGAGCTGCTGAAGAAAAAGCTCTCGGGATAGGCGCGACCGGACCTCAGCTCGCAATGCCGGCAGGGTTGCCCAGCTCAGCGGCCCGCTCGCCATCTGCGCGAAGCCTGTATGCACGTGCGCCAGCTCGATGCCGCTTGCGATGCCGCGGGCGCGTCCCCATCCTCGCGAGATGAGTGAAATCGCTTTCGCCGGCGCCGATCAGGTCCGCCGGTTCATTGTCGAGAATCAGCCGGTTCGGGGTCACTGGGTGCACCTCGAGGGCGCCTGGCGTGAGGTGCGGGCACACCGGGAATATCCGGAAGCCGTGCGCGAGCTCCTCGGACAGGCCGTGGCAGCCTCGGTGCTGCTGGCGGCTACTCTCAAGTTCCGGGGCACGCTCACTCTGCAGTTGCAGGGAAACGGCGCGGTCGGCTTGCTGGTAGCTCAGTGCACGCACGACTTTCGGTTGCGTGCAGTGGCTCAATTCGACGAGGCGCGAGTCGGCGAGATCGCCGGCGCGCCGCGCGATGCCAAGCTGTTTCGCCAGCTGGTGGGGACTGACGGCCGGGTCGCGGTCACCGTGGAGGCCGAGGAGCGCAGCATGCGCTACCAGGGCATTGTTCCCCTGACCGGGGCGTCGCTTGCGGAATCGCTCGAGGCGTATTTCGCCTCGTCGGAGCAGCTGCCGACTCGTGTCCTGCTCGCAGCCGACGCTGACCGGGGAGCTGGCGTGCTCGTGCAGAGGGTGCCGGGGCACGCGGCAGACGACGAGTCCGATCTGCAGGAAATCTGGGAAGACGCTCAGCGCGGTATCGAGAGCCTCAGTCCAGCGGAGCTGCTGGAATGCCCGGTTGAAGAGCTCCTCAATCGCGGGTTCGCAACGCACGACCTGCGGTTGTTCCGCGGGGCGCCGGTACAGTTCGAGTGTCGTTGCAGTCAGGGAAGAGTGGACAGCCTGCTCCGCGCTTTGGGGCCGGAGGAAGTGCGTGACGTCCTGCGGGAGCAGGGCGCCGTCACCGTCACCTGCGAGTTCTGCCATCGGCCGTATCGCTTTGACGCCGATGCGGTCGCGGCTCTGTTCGGCGAAGGTCTCCCCCCTTCCTCTCCCGCTGACGGCTCGCATACGATCCATTGACCGTACTTCCGGCGCAATCGTTGCTTCTTTGAATCAATAGTTCACGCTTGATGAGCGGAAACCGTTGGGCTATTCTGTAGTTAAAGACATGTGCAACTGTTTAACTATAGCCGTCCCATGAAGGTTCGCTCTCCCGAGATCGTCGCCTGGATGCGCGCCGCCGGCGAACCGAGCCGGCTGCGGTTGCTCGCCCTGTGCGGGCAACGGGACTTGAGCGTGACGGACCTGGCCCAGACGCTGGGCCAGAGCGAGCCGCGAGTCTCACGGCATCTGAAAATACTGTGCGAGTCGGGATTGCTGGAGCGGCTGCGGCAGGGACAGTGGGTTCACTACCGCGTTTCGCAGAACGCGACGGCGGCCAGTTTCGTGCAAGGTCTGCTGGCGCTGGTGGATCCGGCAGACCAGGTCCTCGCTCGGGACAGAGATCGGGCGGCGCATGCCACAGCACAGGCGCTGCAGGCGCAGAAGGCGGGGAGCGATTCCGCTACGGCCGCGGCCAAGACATTCGAGTCCCGGCTGGGGCGCGCGCTGGGCGGCTTCGTAGAGAGCACACCGCTGTCGCAAGGCCGCGCGCTCGTGGTCGGGGTTGAGCATCTCGAGCTCCTCGAGAGCGCTGCGATCAATTCGACGGAATGCACGGCAATCGCTCATTCGCGGCGTGCGGCGCAGAGCGCACGCGCTTTCGCGGAACGCCGCGGATTTACGTGCAAGGTCCTGCTTGCCGCAAGTACTGAGGGATTCACTGAGCGCGATATCGCGCGAACGGGCCAGGCTTTCGAGTCGGTGTTCCTCAATCATCTGGCGGCGCCGTCGAATGAATTCGCCGGCATGCTCAGCGCGGGCAAGCGGGCGCTCGCACCCTCCGGACGGCTCTGGGTATTCGAACGCTACGAGGCCCTGGAGAGCACGCGAGAGAAGGTGGTCGAGCATCCTTTGGCGAAACTGCGCAGGCTCCTCAGCGACGTCGGCCTCAATTGTGAGCGCGTCAGTCCCATCGAAGCCGACGGCGAGCACGTACTCGCTGCGGTCGCTGTACCCCGGCCGGCGAAAGCGCACGGCACGGCGTCGGCCGGCTGAGCGAAAGAGATGGACGCTCATATCCGGGTCTCGTTCGAGTTCTTTCCGCCTACCGATGAGGCGATGGACCGCACGTTGTGGCAGTCGATCGCGCGACTGGGTGCACTGCATCCGAAGTTTGTTTCCGTTACCTATGGCGCAGACGGCTCGACGCGCGCGCGTACTCACGGCGTAGTCGCGCGCATCCAGCGTGAGACCGCCCTTGTCGGAGCGCCTCATCTGACTTGTGTCGGCGCCTCGCGTGGAGAGCTTCTCGACATCGCCCGACAGTACTGGGACATGGGCATCCGGCATCTGGTCGCGCTGCGGGGCGATCTTCCGGCAGGGTACCGGCCCCCCGCCGACGGCTTCAGGTATGCGTCGGACCTCGTTGCTGCCCTGCGCACGGTGGGCGATTTCGACATCTCCGTCGCTGCCTATCCGGAGGTGCATCCGGAAGCGCCTTCAGCGGGCGCCGATCTGGACAATCTCAAGCGCAAGATCGACGCGGGTGCTGCGCGTGCCATCACGCAGTTTTTCTATTATCCGGACATATTCCTGCGCTTTCGCGATCGTTGTGAGCACCTCGGTATCGGCGCGCCGATCGTCCCTGGCATCCTGCCCATCACGCGCTTTCCGCAGGTCCTGCGTTTTGCCGAGCGCTGCGGAGCCACGATACCCGAGTGGCTGCGGGAACGCTTTCACGGTCTGGATGACGATCCGGAAACGCGCCGCCTCATTGCAGCCAGCGTTGCGATCGAACAGGTGCAGGCACTGGTGCGCCATGGCGTGCGCGATTTTCATTTTTATACGCTGAATCGGGCTGAGCTGACTTACGCAATCTGCCACGCATTGGGATTGCGAGCGGCGCGTGCGCCGCGCCTGGAATACGAAGGAGCAATCGCATGAGTGGATGTCGTCACTCGGGCCATCGCGGACGCGGGCCCACCCACCCGGCCGTGAATCGAGATCCCCTCGGGAGAGAAGGTGAGGGCGGACCGTCTCGCGCGGCCGCCGCGCCTTTCGGCATTGTGCCGCCGGACGAGGCCGAGCGTGCCGCGCGGATCAAGCGGCTCAAGAAGCTGCTCGAGCAGCGCATCGTGCTGCTCGATGGCGCCATGGGCACGATGATCCAGCAGCACAAGCTGGATGAGCGGGGATTTCGCGGCGAGCGCTTTCGCAGCCACGGGCGTGACCTCAAGGGAAACAACGACATCCTGACGCTGACGCGTCCCGACATCGTCGCGGCGATTCATCGCACCTACCTGGAGGCCGGTGCGGATATCATCGAGACCAACACCTTCAACGCGAGCTCGATATCGCAGTCGGACTATGGCACGGAGGCTCTCGTGCCGGAGATCAATTACCGTGCCGCGAAGCTCGCGCGCCGGACCGCCGACGAGTTTGCGCAGGCCCAGGAGCGTCCGGCGTTCGTCGCCGGCGCGCTCGGGCCCACGACCCGGATGACCTCCCTGTCGCCCGACGTGAATGACCCCGGGTTCCGCAGTGTCAGGTTCGATGAGCTCGTCGCAACCTATTCCGACAGCGTGCGCGCGCTGTTCATGGGCGGAGTCGACCTGCTGCTCATCGAGACGGTCATCGATACTCTCAACGCGAAGGCGGCGATCTACGCCGCCTGCAGCGTGTTCGAGGAGGTCGGCGTCGAGCTGCCGATCATCATTTCGGGGACGATCACGGATGCCTCCGGGCGCGTGCTGTCCGGACAGACTACCGAAGCCTTCTGGAACTCGATCCGCCATGCCCGCCCGCTGGCGGTGGGCTTGAATTGCGCTCTTGGGGGCGCGCAGCTGCGTCCCTATGTGCAAGAGCTTGCGCGAGTAGCCGATACCTACATCTGCGCCTATCCGAACGCCGGGCTGCCCAACGCATTCGGGGAGTATGACGAGTCGCCACAGAGCACGGCCGCGATTCTGCGCGACTATGCGGCCGGGGGATTCGTCAACATCGTGGGAGGGTGCTGCGGAACCACGCCGGAGCACATCCGGCTGATCCGCGAGGCGGTGCAGACGGCGCAGCCGCGTGAGGTCACCGGCGTGCCGGTGAAGTGTCGGCTGGCCGGGCTCGAGCCGCTGAACATCGATGACGAGTCGCTGTTCGTGAATGTCGGTGAGCGCACCAACGTGACCGGCTCGGCCAAGTTCCGCAAGCTGATCGAAGCCGGCGACTATGCTGCCGCGCTTGATGTTGCGCGCCAGCAGGTCGCCAGCGGCGCGCAGGTCATCGACATCAACATGGACGAGGGCATGCTCGATTCGGAGGCCGCCATGGTGCGGTTCCTGAATCTGATCGCCGCCGAGCCGGACATCGCGCGCGTACCGGTCATGCTGGACTCATCGAAGTGGAGCGTGATCGAGGCGGGACTGAAATGCGTGCAGGGCAAGGCCATCGTCAACTCGATCAGCCTGAAGGAAGGCGAGGCCATATTCATCGACCACGCGCGCAAGGTGCGGCTGTACGGGGCCGCGGTGGTCGTCATGGCCTTCGACGAGCAGGGACAGGCGGACACCGTCGAGCGGCGTGTGGCCATCTGCGAGCGCGCCTATCGGATCCTGGTGGAGCAGGTGGGTTTTGCACCCGAGGACATCATCTTCGATCCGAACATCTTCGCCATCGCCACCGGTATCGAGGAGCACAACGGCTACGGGCTGGCTTTCATCGAGGCCACGCGCCTGATCAAGGCCCGCCTGCCGCGGGTTCTGGTGAGCGGCGGTGTCAGTAACGTCTCCTTCTCGTTCCGCGGCAACGACCCCGTGCGCGAGGCGATGCATTCGGTGTTTCTCTATCACGCGATTGCCGCGGGCATGGACATGGGAATCGTCAACGCGGGCCAGCTCGCCATCTACGAGGACATCGCGCCCGATCTGCGCACCATAGTCGAGGACGTCGTGTTGAACCGGCGGCCGGATGCCACCGAGAAGCTGCTCGAGGCGGCAGCCCGGTTCAAGGGTGAAGGCGCCGGCGGCAAGCGCCAGACCGACCTGCAGTGGCGCTCCCTGCCCGTGGCCAAGCGGCTCGAGCATGCGCTGGTGAAGGGAATAGATGATTTCGTGATCGAGGACACGGAGGAGGCGCGGCGCACCTTCGAGCGTCCGCTGCAGGTGATCGAGGGCCCGCTGATGGACGGCATGAACGT
>CAZLYG010000399.1:0-5310 GCA_964563075.1 uncultured Steroidobacteraceae bacterium
GCACGCTTTTGTGCTGCGACCAGACTCGCGTCATTGGTAAGTGCACGCAGAATATCTGCCACCTGCCCGAAGGCTTCGAGCACGGTCTGCTGATAGTCGGCCGCCGACGCCTAGAGGTTTGCGAGCGCCGCCCGCCGTTGCGCGCGGCGCATTCCGGCGTCGAACAAGGGCTGCGTAAGGCCGGCCGCGATGCTCCACACGAGCCCCGCTGGATCGAACAGGCTCGATCCGTTGGTGTACCAGCTCGGATGGCAAGATCACCGGCAGGCGGCTCGGGAGCGTCAGCGCCGCCAGCTCGATATCCGGTGGCGACCAGTCGGGGCGCGTCCGACGAGAATCGCCAGTGCATGCTGCGCGACACTCAGCTGCTGGTTGAGCCCGGGAGCGAGCGTCTCGTCAGCGGCCAGCTGGCCCCGGACGAGCCGACAGCAGTTGCTCGAGACGGATAGGCAGGGTACGCACCCGAACACCGGTCGCGTGGAATACTGCGTTGGCAACAGCCGCGTTGGTGCCGACGTTGCCGAGCTCGCCCAGTCCTTTGACCCCGGCAGGATTGACCAGAGGATCCTCTTCACTCAGCAGCAGCACTTCCACGCTGCCCACGTCGGCGTTCACGGGTATCAGATAGTCCTGCAGATCGCGATTGACCGTGCGTGCCGAGCGCAGATCGATCTCGGTCTGCTCGTGTAGCGCCGCGCTGATTCCCCAGATCAGGCCGCCCATCAGCTGGCTGCGCGCCGTCCGCGTATTGACGATTCGCCCCGCGGCAAACGCGCCGAGAACGCGTGGCACGCGAATCTCCCCCGTGAGCGCATGAACGTGCACTTCGACAAACTCCGCGCCGAAGGCGAACATGGCCTGCTTGCGCTTGGTCGCTCCGTTGAGAAGCACCGTCTTTCCCGCGTACAGTTGCTGCACGGCATCCGGCGGCGCGCCCTCCGGCACGAACTCGGCATACTCCTCGATGCCTGCCTTGTCGTGCGAGGCGGCCGCGGCCAGACGCTGCTTGATCTGCCGGCAGGCCTTGATGATGGCGGAGCAGACACTGGCGGTACTGTTGGAGCCGCCGGACACGGGAGCAGGCGGTAAGCTCGTATCTCCCATCTCCACGGTCACATGGGAAAGCGGGACCCCCAACTCCTCGGCCGCCACCTGTGCCGCGACGGTGCGGATGCCGGTGCCAATCTCGTGAGAGGCCGATTGCACGCGTACGTGCCCATCCGCTCCCAGGCGTACGCGGGCGGTCGCGACGCCGACGTTTGTCGGATAGACAGCGCTCGCGCAGCCAAGCCCGACCAGCCAGTCGCCGGCGCGCATGGACCCCGGTACGGGATTGCGTTCGCTCCACCGGAAAGCCCTGGCGCCCTCATCGAAGCACTCGACCAGATGACGGCTGCTGAACGGCTTGCCTCCGATGGGCTCGTGCCGGGCGTCATTCCTCTTGCGCAGCTCGACAGGGTCCCTGTTCAATCGATAAGCGAGCTCATCCATGGCGCTCTCCAGCGCGAACATGTACGGCAGCTCCGGAGGCGAGCGCATGTAGGACGGGGTCTGACGATCCGCCTTGCGCAGCCAGACCTTGCTGGCCACCGCTGGGTACGAGTACATCCGCGTCGTGGTCTCCGTTCCCGCGACAGCATAGTTGTCCACACGCGATGTGAGCTCCCAGGCCTCATGTCGAAACGCCAGCAGCCGGCCATCCGGGGAGGCTCCCAGCTGAATCCGATGCTGCGTTGGGGCTCTATAAGGCTGTGTAGTGAACGCCTGGCTGCGACTGACGACACACCGGACCGGGCGATTGAGACGACGGGCAGCGAGGGCCACCAGGGCCGTCCGCGGCGTGCTCGGCCCCTTCGAGCCGAACCCGCCTCCTACATAGGGACTGACCACTCGCACGCGGTTCACGTCAATGCCGAGCTGATGCGCGACTTCGCCCCGGAAGCCAAACACCGACTGCGTCGGCTCGTAGAGCGTCAGGTCTTCGCCGCTCCATACGGCCGTGGTGGAGAAGAGCTCGATGGGATTGTGGGTCTGGGTCGGAGTGCGGTACTGCGCATCCACCTTGACCGCAGCGGTCGCGAAGGCCGCCTCGAAGTTCCCAGCAATGGGATCCTTCTCGAGCATTGCGACCTTCCCGGCGGCCGGCAACTCTTCCGTGCCGGGTGACTCGAGATCGGCGCTCGGTGATCGCGCGGAATACACGGCGGTCACTTTCGAAGCGCCCTCCTCTGCCGCCTGGAGGCTGTCTGCGACGACGAGCGCCATGATCTGGCCGTCATGCCAGATTTTCCGCTGGTGCAGCGGCGCAAGCGACGTGTAGCTGGCAGTGGAGAACTGCGGCGGCTGCAGCTCGCTGACATCTCCGTAGCTGATGATGTCCAGCACGCCGGGAACCCTGCGCGCGGCTTCGAGCGAGAGTGACTGCACTTCCCCTGCCGCAATATCGCTGGTGACGAGCACCGCATAGGCAAGATCGCTGACGGGGATGTCCGCCGCGTACTGGGCCTCGCCCGTCACCTTGAGGCGCGCATCGACCCGCGGCTCGGGCTGGCCCTGATTCTCCCGGGGCGCGGGCGCAGCAGGATTCATATCTCCACCTGTCGCGTCTCGAGCAGCGCGCGAACGAGCGTTCGTTGTCCCAGTGTCACTTTGAACTCGTTCTGCGGCCTCGAATGAGCGCTCGCGAAGGCGGCTTGCGCCGCCTGTGCGGCAAGCTTCTCATCGAGAGGCTTGCCCTTGAGCAGCGCCTCGGCTTCTCTCGCCCGCCACGGCACGGTAGCTACGCCGCCGAGCGCGACCCGCGCTTCGCGGACAATTCCGCCGTCCATATCCAAAGCGACGGCAGCCGAGGCCAGCGCAAACTGATAGGACTGCCGATCCCGCACCTTCACGTAGCGCGATCGCCGCATCCAGGGTGCGACGGGGACCTCGATGAAGGTGATCAGCTCCCCCGGCTCCAGGGTCGTCTCAATATGTGGGGAGTCGCCGGGTAGCCGGTGCAGCTCCGCAAAGGCGAACCTGCGGGTTCGCCCCGAGGGGCTCTGCAGCGTCTCGACCGTTGCATCCAGTGCGATCAGCGCCTGCGCAAAATCGCCTGCATAGGCGGCTATGCACTGCTCGCTCGTCCCCAGCACGGCGTGTTGCCTGCAGATTCCCTCCATCGCCGCACAGCCCGAGCCGGGGTTGCGTTTGTTGCAGGGCCAGGAGGTCTCACGAAAGTACTCACAGCGCGTTCGCTGCAGCACATTGCCGCCGAGACTGGCCATATTGCGGATCTGCGGGCTTGCCGCAAGCGCCAGCGCCTGTTGCAGCACAGGAAGATCCTTGCGGATGCCAGGATGGTCCTCGGCTTCGCGCATGTGGACCAGAGCACCGAGTCTGAGTCGCCCACGCTCGAAATCTATGCGCCCGTACGCCTCTCTGAGCCCATTGATATCGATCAACATCGGGGGCTTCATGACATCCAGTGTCATGTAGTCGACGAGATTGGTGCCCCCTGCGATGTAGTGCGCGCCCCCGCGCGCACCCTGGAACGCCTGTGCCCAACGCAGCGCGTCCTGCGAGTCTTTCGCCCGATGGAACTCAAAACCCTCCATTGTCACATCTCCGCGGTGCGAGCCGCACGTATGGCCGCGAGGATGTTCGGGTAGGCCGCGCAGCGGCACAGATTGCCGCTCATGTATTCCCGGATCTCATCATCGCTGGAGCAATGCCCTTCGCGGACACAGGCGACCGCGGACATGATCTGCCCCGGCGTGCAGTAGCCGCACTGGAAGGCGTCGTAATCAATGAAAGCCTGCTGCATCGGATGAACCGCCGCCGCGGAGCGGCTCAGGCCTTCGATGGTTGTGATCTGCGTACCCTCGGCCATTGTTGCGAACATCAGGCACGACAGGACCCGCCGGCCATCCATATGGACAGTGCACGCGCCGCACTGACCGTGACCGCAGCCTTTCTTCGTTCCCGTCAGGCCCGCATGATCCCGGATCGCATCGAGCAGCGTGGTTCGTGGATCGACGCTGAGCACGCGACCCTGCTGATTGATCCTGAGCGCCACCGTGACGCGCCGGTTGCCGGCGGCGGCTCGCACGTCGTGCGGCGGGGAAGCGCCGCCGGCGCCCGCCTGAAGAGGCAGCGTGGCCGCGGAGCTGGCGACTGCGCTGCACAGGAAATCCCTGCGCGTCACTGAAATCGAATCGGCCTCGCTCATGATGCCTCTCCTTGCGTCTTGGAGAGGAAGGCCGGTGGCGGAGAGAAGTTCCCGCGCGTCGTTCAGATGGTCAAAGCGGCGGCGGCGCCGCAACGGCAGGATGCTTACTGAAGGACGCGAGTGGTGATCAGCTGACTCAACAGCAGCGACCGATGGATGGCGTCGGCGTCGTTCATCCTGAGGCGCCCGCGAGAGCCTGCGGCGGCTGCCCCGCGCCGCCGCGCAGTGTTATTTGGCTTGAGCCGTCTCTGTCCCGACTCCCGACTTTGCCAGCGCGGCTTCGAGAATCGCCACCGTCGCAGCGCGGCTCGCCGCCAGGGCCGGCGGCTCGGCCCGCTGGCCCGCCGGACCCGCCAATGTTGGAGTGGGATGGCGCGCGTAATCGAGAGCCAGCTTATGGGTCGCATCGCGCACCGTCGGATCAGCACCCCGCTCGAGCAGGTGCTTGACGACCCGATCCCACCCGGATTCGGCGGCGGCAAACAGTGCCGTCTGCCCCTCGTGATCACGCCCAGTCACATACGCGACCAGTTTGGCAGTGTGCGTGTGACTGTCAGTCACGCGGTAGTTGATGTTCGCTCCCGCCGCGAGCAGCAGGTCGATGGTTGCGATGGCGGCTTCCTGCGGATCCTTCGGCCGATGGGAACCACCGGGACCACCAATCGCGCTGCCGACGCCGCCGCGGCTGGACCCGCTCATGCCCGCCGCGGCCATCAGCGGCGTGATCTGGAACACATTGGGCGCATCCACATAGGCCCCGTGCGCCAGCAACAGCTTGATGGCCTCATCGTCATAGCTCAGCGTCGCAACCATCAGCGGACCCGTGCCGCCGCGCATCATGTAGTCGGCAAAGCGTCCCCTGCCGTTGCCATTCGGGCGCATGCGCGTGAGCTCGTGATTGGGATCCACCCCCATGGCAAGCAGGCGCTTCGCAACGTCCATGGCGGTGGCTTTGCTCTTCGGATGCGGCGCGAACTCCCGTTCGAACCCTGCGAAGTTGCCATTTCCGGCACCGCTGGCGCCGCTGTAGGAGTTCATGTCGATGGCGACGTACAGCGGGGTCCGGCCGCTCATGTCCCACACACTTGGGTTGGCGCCCT
>CAZLYG010000400.1:0-5302 GCA_964563075.1 uncultured Steroidobacteraceae bacterium
TGATGCCGAGTTCGGCGGCGAACTCGACCTGCGTGTAGCCGGCGGCGCGGCGCAGCTCGGCCAGTCTGTCTCCGAAACCTTCGATCACTTCGGTCTTCCGCTTGGGCATGGGGCATGGGCTCCCTCAGGTGCGGAGCTCATGCTACGGCCGATCCGTCGATCGGCTTGCTGAAATATACCAAGAACGTATATAGTGCCGGCCACGAAAATGTCAAGCCACCCTCTTGACAGCTTTACGGAGGCTGATCGATGGCGCGCATCCCGGAGGCTGAGCTTGAGCGGTTGAAGGGCGAGGTCTCCCTCGTGCGTGTGATCGAGGGCCAGGGGATCTCCCTGGTCTCGCAGGGCAAGGATCTCGTCTGCCGGTGCCCCTGGCACGAAGGCGATGACACCCCGAGCTGCGTGATCACGCCCAAGACGAACCTGTGGCATTGCTTCGGCTGCAACGCCGGCGGCACGGTGATCGACTGGGTGATGCGCTCGCACCGAGTGTCCTTCCGCCACGCCTGCGAGCTGCTCCTGAAGGAGCATCCCTCCTTAGCCGCTTCCGTCTCCGCAGCCATGCCGGCGCGCAAGCTGTCCGCGGGCCAGTTGCGCGCGGCGCAGTCGTTCTCTGTCACCGTCGGTGAGACCGAGGGCGATCAGGCGCTGCTCGATCAGGTGATCGACTTCTATCACCAGACGCTGAAAACCAGTCCCGAGGCGCTTGCGTACCTGGAGAAGCGCGGCCTGGGATCGATGGAGCTGATCGAGCGCTTCCGGCTGGGGTATGCGAACCGGACACTCGCCTATCGGCTCGCTCCGAAGCAGTACAAGGCGGGAGCTCAGATGCGCACCGCGCTGCAGCGGGTCGGCATCTTGCGTGACTCCGGTCACGAGCACCTGAACGGCTCGATCGTCGTGCCGTTGTTCAGCCATGCCGATGACAGCGACCGTCCGCACGTCGTCGGCGCCTATGGGCGCAAGCTCCTGGACAATCTGCGCGCCGGGACGCCCAAGCACCTGTACCTGCCGGGGCCGCACCGCGGGGTGTTGAACCGCGAAGGCCTCCAGGGCCAGTCCGAAGTGATCTTGTGCGAGGCGCTGCTGGATGCGCTCACCTTCTGGAATGCTGGCTACCGCAACGTCACGAGTTGTTATGGCGTCAACGGCTTGACCGAGGAGCTCGTCGCGGCGCTGAAGGCCTGCGGCGCCGAACGCATCCTCATCGCCTTCGATCGCGATGAGGCTGGCGATCGCGGTGCCGAGGCCGTGTCCCAGCGGCTGACCCGTGAGGGCCTGGAGTGCTTCCGGCTGCTGTTCCCCAAGGGCATGGATGCGAATGCCTATGCCTGCGCGGTCAAGCCCGCCGAGAAGTCCCTCGGGGTCGTGATCCGCTCGGCACAGTGGCTTGCGAGCGGCGTCAAATCCGCCCTCACTACAGGCGCCGTCAACACCACGCATCACGCAGTTGAATCGAAGCCTGCCGCAGCGGCGCCGGCGCCCAGATCAACAGAATCGCCGCCGCAATGGCCGACGACTGTCCTGGCCGTTGAGTCGGCGCCCCCTGTCTTAGCCGCCGCTCCCGCCAGCATCGAGGCAGAGAAGGCGGCTAAGGAGGATGGGTTACCCACATCGAGCTTGCCGGAGCCAGTGGCGGCCGCGGTGCCCCCGTTGCCACCTCCGGAACCGGAAGCCAAGGCGGACGAGCAGCAGCTCGTGATCGCCTTCGGCGAGCGGCGCTATCGCGTGCGCGGGATGCCTAAACAGTTGGGCGAGGCGTTGAAGGTCAACGTGCTGGTTACTTGCGCCGGCGAGGGATCCCTCAGCGCCGATGCCGGCCTGCACGTCGACACGCTTGACCTGTACCAGGCGAAGGCACGCGTGGTGTTCGCCAAATGTGCCGCGAGCGAGCTGCAGCTCGATGAGAGTGTGATCCAACACGATCTGGGGCGGCTGCTGCTGAAGCTCGAGCAGGTGATCGAGGAGCGCGCGAAGGCCGCAGAAGTCTCCGATATGGCGCCGCCGCCGGCGATGTCCCCGGAGGAGCAAGCTGCGGCGCTCGCCTTCTTACGCGATCCGAAGCTCACCGAACGCATCATCGGGGACTTCGAGCGGGTCGGCCTGGTCGGGGAGCCCTCGAACGCCCTGGTGGCCTATCTCGCCTGCATCAGCAGGAAGCTCAGCAACCCGCTCGCGGTGCTGATCCAGAGCACCTCCGCCGCCGGCAAGAGCACGTTGATGGACAGCGTGCTGGCACTCGTGCCGGAGCAGGACCGGGTGCACTACTCGGCGATGACCGGACAGAGCCTGTTTTACCTCGGAGAGCAGGAGATCAAGCACCGCATCCTCGCCATCGCCGAGGAGGAAGGCGTGCGCCAGGCCGCTTACGCGCTCAAAGTCCTGCAGTCCCAGGGGGAGCTGACGATCGCGAGCACTGGGAAGGACCCCGCTACGGGCATGCTGGTGACGCAGCAGTACCGCGTCGAGGGGCCGGTGATGCTGTTCCTCACCACTACCGCGATCGATGTAGACGAGGAACTCGTGAACCGGTGCCTCGTGCTCACGATCAATGAGAGCCGCGAGCAGACGCGTGCGATCCAACAGCGGCAGCGCTCCCGCCGCACCCTCGCAGGACTCATCGCACTGAGCGAGTCGGAAGCGGTCAGACGGCTCCATCAGAACGCGCAGTGGCTGCTGCGGCCGCTCGCGGTCGTGAACCCTTACGCGGAAGCGCTCACGTTCCTGGATGACCGCACGAGGATGCGGCGCGATCATGCGAAGTACCTGACGCTGATCGATGCGATCGCACTGCTGCACCAGCATCAGCGCGAGGTCAAAACCTTGCAGCGCTGCGACCAGACGATCGAGTACATCGAGGTCACGCTCGCCGATATCGCCCTTGCCAACGAGCTGGCGCATGAGGTCCTGGGGCGCTCCCTCGATGAGCTGCCGCCGCAGACCCGGCGGGTGCTCGGGATGATCGAGGAGTGTGTGGAAAGCGAAGCGCAGCAGCGCTCAGTGTCGCGCAGCGAGGTGCGCTTCACGCGCCGGGAGCTGCGAGGGCGCTGCGGGATGAGTGATGCGGCGATCCGCATACATCTTGAGCGCCTGGTGACGATGGAGTACGTGCGGCCCATGATCGGACGCAACGGCCAGCGCTTCGAGTACGAGCTGTTGTTCGACGGGGACCTGGATCGATCGGCTCCGCAGATGATCGGGCTGATCGATACGGAGGCACTGCGTGCTGATCCCGCGCTGCGGGGTGTCACTACGCCGGTGACCTCGCAGGGGGAAACCCCCGACCTCGCACCCCGCTTGCAGGCCGCTCGCACCGACCTTGCACCCACCTTGCAGGGTGCCGGAAGTGCAGCAAATGCCGGTGTTGAGGGCACTTCCAGCGCTGTGGCCGTGGAGGATGTTGAAAGTGCACTTCTACGGGCCACAGAGCACGAAGGTCGTAGTGCCAAGCGCTCGCGCCGCGCAAGCACGTCTTCTTCTAACTCATCCTCCTTAGCTGCCGCTGCTTCTTCCTGAAGTCATGCGAGCCCGGCAGCCGCTGCACTCCCTCGCCAAGCGGGCGCTCGCCGACCGGCGCGACCCGCAAGGGTTGGCCGCCTTCGCCGTGCGATATCTGGAGTGGCTGCGGGTGCACAACTACTCCGCTTCCACCATCGAGAACCGCGAGGTGTACCTGGGGTACTTCATCATCTGGTGCACCGAGCGCGGCCTCACCACGCCGAAAGAGATCACGAAACCGATCCTGGAGCGCTACCAGCGCTCGCTGTATCACTGGCGCAAGAAAAACGGACAGCCGCTCACCTTCCGTGCCCAGCATGCACGCCTCATCCCCATCCGCGGCTTCTTCCGCTGGCTCACGCGGCAGAACCATCTGCTCTACAACCCGGCCTCGGAACTTGAGCTGCCGCGCCTGGAGCATCGCTTGCCGAAGCACGTACTCACGCTCGCTGAGGTCGAGCAGGTGATCGGTGAGGCCAATCTCGATGAGCCGATGGGCGTGCGGGATCGGGCGATCCTGGAGACGCTGTACTCGACCGGCATGCGCCGCAGCGAGCTCATCGGCTTGGCCCTGGTTGACCTCGATCACGAGCGCGGGACTGTGATGATCCGCCAGGGCAAGGGCAAAAAGGATCGTATGATCCCGATCGGCGAGCGAGCGCTCACGTGGATCGATCGTTACGAGCATGAGGTGCGTTCCACACTCGTGGTCGGTCGCGATCCAGTGGCTCTCGCCACGCTCTTCCTGACTCACCTGGGCGAGCCGTTCACGCCCAACCGGCTCACGCAGCTCGTGCGCGGGTACGTCCAGGCGGCCAATCTGGGCAAGAGCGGCTCCTGCCATCTGTTCCGCCACACGATGGCCACCTTGATGCTGGAGAATGGAGCTGACATCCGCTACATCCAGGCGATGCTCGGACACGCCGAGCTCTCCACCACACAGATCTACACCCAGGTCTCGATCCGAAAGCTCAAGGAGATCCACACCGCCACCCACCCCGGGAAGCTCCGCTCGCTCCGTTCGCTCGATACCGCAGGCGAGAGGCAGCTGACTCGTGAGCGTCCGGTGCACGAGCCATCCGCGTCCAGCGCCGAAGATCTGCTCGCTGCCTTGGGCGCGGAAGCCGGCGAGGAGGAGCAGGACGAGGCCGCCGGCGAGAGACCTGTGGGGCGCTGATGTATCTCCTCGATCCCGCACGGCTGGAGGCACTTTGCGAGGCGATCGCGAGTAAGAGCGCACGGTGGGTCGACAGTCACCCCGACGCCGGGCGCTACGGTGCGCTCGAGCGCCGCTGGCACGACATCGGTGCCATGTTGGAGCTGGCCCGCCGCCTGGAAGATCACCGCCTCGTGCGCTTCCTGGAGGCGCACAAAGACGCTCTGCATCGTCTCCTCGATCCTCCGCCGAGCGCTCGCTAAAGGGCCGGCTACGCCCCACGACAGACCTCCGAGTCTCCACCCCTTAGTCGCTCGTTCCGGCGCCCTGTCCGGCCCTGAAATGCCCGCTAACGGGGGCGGACTTGCCGCTGTTCCCGGTCCCCCGCAGACTCTCATCCATGCCCTGTGACACGGCTGTAACACCGCTCCTGGATGAGCACTGCCCGGTGCCGATCGTGCGTCGGTGGTCGCGCCATCGAGCGCGCAAAAACGCGCATCGGGGTCTCGCGCGGTCCTGGCGATCCGCATCGGCACCCACACGCTGGCAAGCGCCGATCGCACCAGGGAAAAACTCCCGTTGCAGTACGATCACGCGTCGGACTCCCCTGTTGCCGCAAAAGGATCCCTGCGCCGGTACACTTGTCTG
>CAZLYG010000401.1:0-1712 GCA_964563075.1 uncultured Steroidobacteraceae bacterium
AGTGTTTCTACATCGAGCGCAAGCTGACCGAACGCCTCAACATCCCGGTTTTCCACGATGACCAGCACGGCACGGCCATCATTGCGGCGGCGGCCATCCACAACGGCCTGGAGCTGGTCGGCAAGGCCATCGGCAAGGTGAAACTGGTGGTGTCCGGCGCCGGCGCGGCCTCGATAGCCATCCTCGACCTGCTGGTGGGCCTGGGTCTCAACCGGGCCAACGTCTTCGCCTGCGACTCCAAGGGTCTCATTTACGAGGGCCGCGGCGACTCGTTCAATCCCGAAAAGGCGCGTTACGCACAGAAGACGCACCTGCGCACGCTGGCGGACGTGATGCCGGACGCGGATGTGTTCCTGGGCTGCTCGACCGGTGGCGTGCTGACGCCGGAGATGGTCAAGGGCATGGCTGCAAAGCCCATCATTCTCGCCCTCGCCAACCCGGAGCCGGAAATCCGCCCCGAGCTCGCCCAGGCCGCGCGCCCGGACTGCATCGTGGCGACCGGGCGATCGGACTATCCCAACCAGGTCAACAACGTCCTGTGCTTCCCCTACATATTCCGGGGTGCGCTCGATATGGGCGCCACCAAGATCACCGCGCAGATGAAGCTGGCCTGCGTCAAGGAGATCGCCGACCTCGCCAAAGCCGAGATCAGCGAAGAAGTGGCCAGTGCCTATGCCGGCCAGGAGCTGGCGTTCGGCAAGGATTACATCATTCCGAAGCCGTTCGATTCGCGGCTGATCCTGCGGATAGCGCCGGCCGTTGCCGCCGCCGCGGCCGCCTCCGGCGTGGCGACGCGCCCGATCGAGGACCTCGAAGCCTATCGCCAGCAGCTGGCACGCCAATTCTCTTCCGGAGGTTTGCTGACGCGGCCGGTATTCGGCACGGCACGCGCTTCGAACTGCAAGCGGGTCGCGTACGCCGAAGGCGAGGACGAACGCGTACTGCGCGCAGCTCAGGTGGCAATCGATGAGGATCTGGCCTCACCCATTCTCATCGGCCGTCCGGGCGTCATCGAGGCCCGCATCAGGAAGGCCGGCCTGCGAATGAAGCTGGGTGTGGATGTCACTGTCGTCAACCAGGACGACGATCCGCGGTTCAAGCAGTACTGGCAAGCCTACCACCGCATCATGGGACGCCGCGGTGTAAGCCCCGATGCAGCAAAAGCGGCCGTGCTTCGTTCCACGACCACGGTCGCTTCACTGATGGTTCACCTTGGAGACGCTGACGGCATGCTTTGCGGCCTGCACGGCCGCTACGACGCGCACCTGGAGCACATCCGCGATGTGATCGGCATGCGGGAAGGCGAGACTGCACTGGCGACGTTGTCGGGGATCACGATCGATGAGCGCACGCTGTTCATCGCAGATACCTACGTGAACGATGTGCCTTCGGCCGAGCTGCTGGCCTGCATTGCCCGCCAGGCGGTGCGCGAAGTACGGCTGTTCGGCATGACGCCCAAGGTCGCCTTTCTGTCGCACTCCAACTACGGTTCCTCCCGTCGCGAGTCCGCCAAACGCGTGCGCAATGCGTACGATATCTTCGTGAAGCAGAATCCCGAAGTGGAGTGCGATGGCGAGATGCACGGCGACGCGGCACTCTCCGAGATCATCCGCCGCGGCATGCTGATGGAGAGCCGGTTGACGGGTGAGGCCAACATCCTCATCTGTCCGAACATCGACGCTGCCAACATCCTGTTCAATGTGCTGAAGATC
>CAZLYG010000401.1:1722-3200 GCA_964563075.1 uncultured Steroidobacteraceae bacterium
GACGCCGTATCGAGCGGTTGCGACGAGGACGCGAAGGCCCGCAGCTCGCGGGCCTTGTCGGTGAGGGTCACGGCGAAGGCACGACGGTCGGTCCGATTCTGATGGGGGTCGAGCGTCCGGCGCACGTCCTGACACCCTCGTCGACGTTCCGGCGCGTGCTGAACATGACTGCGATTGCCGCGGCACAAGCCGGACTGCTCGCAACTACCAGTGTCGTGCGTGACGGCGCGGGGCGTGACGAGGCGAAACGGCGCCTGGTCAGCGTGGGCGGAACGACCTGACAGCGCAGGCGGCCAGCAACGCCGCGGCGGCAGCGGCGTCGCCGCCAGACTCCGCTCCCAGCCGGCGCGGCGCGAGCCGCTGCCCATCACCTCGCATCCTCGAGAAAATCCGTGATCGAATCACGACTCGGAGTGAGGCCTCGCAATTGCAGAACGGCGCCTGCATTGCCCCGATGATAAGTCCCGTGCAGGCAAACATGCAGAATGATCTCGCTCCGCCGCATGCGCGCCGGCTTGCCGCTCGTGAACACGAAGTCGACGGGCTGCTCGAATTCGTCCTCCGTCAAGCCCCGCACGTAGTCGACATACCAATCGTCGACTTCCCTGACGCCGTCGGCCAGCACTTCGAGCCGCGGAGTCTGTTCCGAACGCGGCGCTCGAAAGGTGTGCGGCAGCCCCTGCAGATGATGCTGAAAGATCCTGTCCACCGCATGCATGTGGTCGAAAATGCGCAGCATGATTGCGATGTCCGCTGCGGTGAGCCGGTCCAGATTGCGGATTACCGCCTCGTAGAGGCCGCGATCGGCCCATCTCTTCACGTCAATCAGCTGGGAGTAAGTCTGCGTCATGGCCCCTCGATCCTCCATTGGATGTCCGCATTGGATGTCTGCGCGGCCGGAGCGATAATACGAGCGATCGCTCACATTCAGATACTCGCATTCGGAGAGCGGGCACATGGCGCACAGGCTGCGCACAAATCCGCGGAAACAGGCCTCCCAGGGCCGCTCCCGCGCCACGGTCGATGCGCTGATCGAAGCGACTGCTCGCATTCTGGTCCGCGAAGGCTTCGATCGGGCCAGCACCAACCGGATCGCCGCGCTGGCGGGTGTGAGTGTTGGCTCCCTGTATCAGTATTTTCCGAGCAAGGAAGCGCTCGTGGCGGCGGTCATCGACCGTCACCATCGGGAGCTGATGCAGGTCCTGCGTGGCGTGCTTGCAGAGGTTGCGGCGCAGCCGCTCGAGCAGGCGGTGCGCACTCTCGTCACCGTGGCGATCCAGGCGCATCGTGTCGATCCGAAGCTGCATCGGGTGCTCACAGAGCAGATCCCGCGCACCGGCAGGCTCGAGAAGGTGGCCGCTTTCAGCAGGGAAAACTACGCCATGTTCGAGGCTTACCTGCAGTCCCACCGCGATGAGGTTCGCGCCGTCGACCTGCGGCTCGCGTCCTTCGTCTGCGTAACAACTATAGAGGCGCTT
>CAZLYG010000401.1:3210-5022 GCA_964563075.1 uncultured Steroidobacteraceae bacterium
TTACGCACACCGCGGTGCTGCATCACTCCGAGACTCTCCTCACCGAGGAGTCGGCCGCAGCGTTGATCGACGAGGCCACGCGACTCGTCGCCCGGTATCTACGGTTACCATGAATCGCAGCGACTTTTTTCGTGGCAAGTCCGTGCTGATCACCGGCGCTTCATCCGGCATCGGCCGTACTCTTGCGTTGCAACTCGGAGCCGCCGGCGCGCAGCTCACGCTAACTGCGCGTCGCACCGAATTGCTGGCCGCGCTCGCAGATGAGTTGGTGAGCCACGGGGCCGTGCGGCCTGTCATTTCGATCTGCGACGTGAGGCGCGACGGTGATCTGGAGCGGGCCGTCGCCGATGCCGTGAGCGCCTTCTCCGGGCTCGATGTCGTGTTCGCCAATGCCGGATTTGGTGTCGCGGGCTACTTCGATCGACTCGAGCTGGAGGACTACCGCCGGCAGCTCGAGACCAACGTTTTCGGCGTACTGCGCACGCTCAAGGCCTGTCGAACCGAGGTCGGCCGCCGCCGGGGTAACCTCGTCATCATCGGCAGCGTCGCGGGCTACTGCGCGACTCCAGGCAACTCGCCCTACTGTATGAGCAAGTTCGCGCTACGCGCACTGGCAAACTCGATCACCCCGGAGCTTGCCCCCGCGGGCGTACGCGTGACACTTATCAGCCCGGGATTCGTTGCCAGCAATATTCGCAAGGTAGACAATTCGGGGCAGTTTCATCCCGAGGTGCCGGACACGATACCGGGGTGGCTCGTGGTCGACACGGAACGCGCCTGTCGTCAGATTCTACGAGCCGTCGCCGCGGGGCGCCCGGAAGCGATCATCACAGGTCACGGCAAACTTCTCGTGGCCATCGAGCGGTTCGCGCCCTGGCTGCTGCGTGCCATCGCACGTCGCATGGGCACAAGGGGCCGCGGCCACCGGCCGGGAGCGGATGCTCGTTAGGTCGAGAACGACAACGCGGGGAGCTCCACAATGAAAACGCCATATGCAGCTTCGCTCGGGCCCGCCATCGCGGCAGTTGTTCTTACGGTGGCCGCGCAGTCGGCCTTCGCCCATCACACCTTTGCCATGTTCGATCTCAACAGGAAGGTCACTCTGCAGGGTACTGTCAAGGAGCTCCAGTGGACGAATCCGCACTGCTTTCTGCAGGTGCTGGTCCCCAGGCACGGCACGACACAGGAATGGAGCCTGCAGATGAACGCGCCCCTCGATCTGTATCGCAATGGCTGGCGGCCACGCTCACTGCGGGCGGGCGACAAGGTCACCGTGATCGTCAATCCTTCGAAGGACGGCAGCCGCAGCGGTCGGTTCGTTTCGGGAATGGGCCCGGATGGCAAGGCGCTGTCGACGGGCTGACTGCGGGAGCACATGCGATGACATCCAGGATATTGCTGACACTGACGGTCATTCTCTGCTGCGCGTCCGCAGTTGCTCAGAAGAGCACGCCCGCGCGCGTGCAGAAGTTCGCTGCACTTCCGGTGTGGACCGGCATCTGGGAAGGCGAGGTAGATGCCGAGTTGCGCGCGGGTGGCTTCGATAAGGCGTTGAAACAGGCGCTCGCACATCCCGCAAGCATCCCCGTTGTCGCTCCGCCCGGAGTCCTGGCTTCGGAGGAGTCATTCCTGCTGAGCCGCACGCAGCTGGCGCAGGAACCGCCCTACAACGCCGAATGGGCGCGCAAGTACGCCAACCACAGACAGGAAATCCTGGCGACGCCGCTCTCAGCGGTCAAGGCGGGCAGCATCATGGCGTGCAACTGGGATTTTCCGGAGCTCATGGACAATCCGTTCGACAGCTTGTTCCAG
>CAZLYG010000401.1:5032-5302 GCA_964563075.1 uncultured Steroidobacteraceae bacterium
GCCTGAGGAAACGCTGCTGCTGTTTGCCAACGGGCAGGCGCGGCATCTGTACACCGACCGGCCGCACCCGAAGGCCGATGACCTGTGGCCCACCGATGTCGGCAACTCGGTCGGTCACTGGGACAGCGAGACTCTGGTGGTCGATACGATCGCGCAACGGCCCGGTCCGTTGATCAAGATCCCTTTCATCCTGTCTCCGGACTTGAGTGACAAGGCACGCTTCACGGAGCGAATCCGCATGACAGGTGCGGATGCGCTGCAGGATGAGAT
>CAZLYG010000402.1:0-5292 GCA_964563075.1 uncultured Steroidobacteraceae bacterium
TCCTCGGCACGCTCGTGAGTCGAGCCTCGGGCATGAGGTACGAGCAATGGATGGCCCGGCGCGTCTTCGAGCCCCTGGGGATGTCCGGCTGCGTGTTTGCCGGTGCGGGGCAGCTACCGGAGAATCTGGTGTTACCTTCCGAAGGGTCATCCTTGGGGGAGGGAGAAATCGATGTCCACGGGCTCAGCGCTCAGATGGTCCCTGCGATGGGACTCGCCTGCAGCCTGCGTGATATCGCGCGCTTCATGAGCGCTCTGCTGGCGGGAGGTGGATCGCATCTGCCCGCCGTGTCGGGGCAGACACTGGCCGCAGCCGTTCAACTGCGCGCCCGCAACAACCCGACCGTCAACAGCGGCGGTGCTTGGCTCATGAACTCGTTGCAGGTGGGTGAGGACACGCTTCTATGGGCCGAGGGGCTCGCGAACGACACGACGAGCCTGCTCGTGCTGCATCCGCGCAGCCGGCGGGGAGTATTCTTCGTGGCCGCCGGAGGCGAGCGATACTCACAGGTGGCGCTCGTCGATTTCGTTCAACTCACTCCCGAAGTTCTCCCGCTGAGCGCGAAGCCGGCCGCAGTGCCACTTGCCGCGCGTTGGGACCGGTACGCCGGCACATACGCCCCGCTGCGCAGGTACCGCCATACGGCCGAGGCCTTTCTTGAATTCGTCTACCCGAGCTCGACCCTCCAGGTCACGCGCGCAGACGATCGCCACATCACCGTGAACGGCATCTGGCAGCGCCACGTGGGCGGGAACGTATTTCATAACGAGCTCCTGGGGCTCGACCTGGATCCGAAGAGCTTCCGCACCATCCAGGGCCGGCGATATCTGCTCACCAACTACCATGTCTACGAGCAGATTCCCTGGTTTCGCAAGCCGTTGGTGGAACGCCATGCGGTCGAGGCCGCGAGCATCGCCGCCGCACTCGCATTTGTCGTGCTGGCGGCCCTGCGCAGGCGGAGCGCGATCGGCTGGGTCGATCTCGCGTGCACCGGGGCAGTCGTGGCATTGCTGGTGGCCTTCTGGCGAATCGCTCTGCAGGGCATCACGCAAGCGGCTGCAATCTGGCAGCTCGCCTCGATGGACCGCAGTCGGCTGATCGCGCTGACCGTGGTGGTAGATGGTCTGCTCATCGCCGCGGTTTGCTGCCTGGTCGCTGCAGTACTTGGCCTGACACGTAGAAACCTGGGGACCACCCGAAGCGTCTATGTAGCAGAGCTCGTCTGCGGGGCCCTGGCCGTGGGCATTGTCGGAGTACTGTTGGATTTCCACGTTCCAGGATGGCAGCTGCCCTGACCGGCACTGGCGCAAAAGGAGTGATCCGTGACTACGAATGCAGTGTCCGTCTCACGCCTCACCCGTGTGTACGAGACTTACGCCGAGTCGGTCTGTGCGCTGGAGGAGGTCAGCTTCTGCGTGCCGCGCGGCGACATCCTGGCAGTGACGGGTCCTTCCGGATCGGGCAAAACGACGTTGCTGGCAGTGCTGGCGGGACTGGACCGGGACTACTCGGGTTCGGTCCGCATCGGCGATGTCGTGCTGGAGGACCTGAAGGACCGCGACGTCAACCGCTGGCGCGGCGATAATGTCGGCCTCGTCTTCCAGACGCACCACCTGCTTCCCGTTCTGACCGCGAGCCAGAACGTCGAGCTGCCTCTGCTGCGGATGGCACTGGATGGGCGCTCTCGAGCGGCGCGCGCGCGTGCCGCGTTGAAGCTCGTGGGCCTTGCCGAGCGTGCCGAGCACCTGCCTCGTGATCTCTCGGGCGGCGAGCGGCAGCGAGTGGCGCTCGCACGCGCGATCGTCACCAACGCCAACCTCATTCTCTGCGACGAGCCTACCGGTAGTCTCAACCGTGAGGCGCGGGACGTCGTGCTCGAGATTCTGCAGTCTCTCGCGGCGGACTACGGACACACCATAGTGCTGGTGACTCACGACCCTGAGGCGGCAGCGATTGCGGCTCATCGGTTGAGCCTCACCAATGGCCGTATGTTCCTGGAACCCGGTGCGCTGCGCGCCGCGGCGTCCGCCTGAGCGGAGCGTGCGCGCCGGGCCCCTCAACTGGTCGCGATTCGTAGTGCGCTGGGTGGCCGCCGCCGGACACCAGAACGGCCTGCTGGTTGCCTGCCTATGTGTGAGCTTCGCGCTTTTCAGTGCGCTCAGCGACATCAAATCCGCTTTCCAGGCGAGCGTTCGCCAGGAGGGTATGGACAACCTGCTCGTGATCAATCGCGACTCCTTCATCAGTGGACTGCCCCTGAAGTACGCTGCAGCGCTGCAACGCGTCCGCGGCGTGGAGGAAGTGACTTACGCCAGCTGGTTCGGTGGCGTCGTAGGCGCGAAGCCGGACGCGGTTTCCGCCTATGCGGTCGATGCCGGCACCTACCTGTCCGTCAATTCCGACATGCGCATCGTGCAGGGAAGCGCAGCAGACTGGCGCAACGATCGAACCTCGGCCGTCGTCGGCCGGGACTTGATGCGGGCGTTTCATTGGCATCTCGGCGAGCGGATCGCCCTGCAGTCGAACATCTGGCGCCGCAGTGACGGCAGTTCAGCCTGGCCCGTGCGAATCGCCGCGGTGTACGAGCTCTCCGACTCGCGGGCGAAATCCAACAAGCTGCTGATGCATTATGGCTACTTTGACGGGCTCAATGCGATGTCGCTGGAGAAGAGCTCGCAGGTCGGCTTCTTTCTCATCCGACCCGGCCGTTCGGCTGACCTGATGCATCTGGCGGAGCAGATCGATGCGCGGCTCGCCACTCAGGTGCCGGCCACACGCACCTCGAGCGTGAACGCCTACATGCGCAGTTTCCTCGAGAAGTCCATCAACGTCAGCCTGCTCGTGAATGCTGTCTCCGGGATCGTCTTTCTCACGATCTGCATCGTGACGGTCAGTCTGGTGTGGCAAGCGGCCATCAGACGCGGCCCGCACTGGTGGACCATGCGTGCGCTCGGTTTCGAGGAGCGCACGATCATTGCCGTGTTGTTCGCCGAAGCGGTGGTCGTCGTCATCATCGGCTGCGCCGCGGGCCTGGCGCTCGGCGCGTGGGCGATCCATTCGCTTGCGAGCAAGCTCGCGGACGTCCTGCCCGACCTCACGTTCCGAGCCGACTCGGCGCTGACGGCTCTGTTGTTCGCTGTTCTTCTTGCTTGCGTGGCCACGATCGCCCCCGCCTTGTTCGTGCGCACATTGCGCCGCCGGCGCGTTCTGGTGCAATGATGGCTCGATCTTTCCTCGCTCAGGTCTGCCTGCTGGCCCGCGTCGGCATCCGCGCGCTGCGACGTCGCCTGGGCAGCGCGGCTGCCATCGTCGGCGCTTTCGCGGGGGTTGTCGTAATCCTGGTGGGCTTCTACTCCATGAAGAACGGCTTGCGCGCAGTCATGCTGAGCTCGGGAAGAGCTGACGTGGCCATCGTTCGCCGCCTCGGCGGCATGGGAGCTGCGGAGGGCATGCTCGATTCGCAACTCCGGCGCTTGGCGGCCCAGTCTCCTCTCGTGCGCCAGGTTGCCGACGGGCCGCTCCTGTCGGAAGAGCTCGTTGGTGTGGTCAGCGTCCACGACGCCCGGAGCGACTCTTTCTACAACGTGCGCCTTCGCGGTGTAAGCCTTCAGGCGGCGCAGATGCGCACCGGTTTTCGCATGGTGCGCGGTCGGATGTTCCACGCCGGACAGTTCGAGGTCGTCATCGGTTCGCAGCTGGCCGCCCATCTTCCGAGTTTCGGCGTCAGCGAGACCATTACTCTCCTCAACCGGCCATGGCGCGTGGCAGGGGTATTCCAGACCAGCGGCGATGTGCGGGAATCGGAGATCTGGGCTGACACCACGATGGTGCAGGCCCTCTTCAACTCCCAGGGCGCCTATCAACTCCTGTTCGCCGGCCTGGAGAGTCCTGCCGCCTTTGCGGGCTTTGCAAAGGAGATCGAGAAGAACGCGCCCTATGCCGTCGAGGCATTGCGCGAGAGCGACTATTTCGGCGAGCAGGCACGTCTGTTCACGGCATTCCTCAAGACCGTCGCGCCGCTAGTCGCTGCGCTGGTGCTGTCCGGGGCAATCCTGTCATCGATGGCGACCTGGCATTCGATCTTGCAGAGCCGCCAGAGCGAGGTCGCCGTCTATCAGGCGCTCGGGTACGGCCGCATCGTGGTGATGGGGTCGATTCTGGTGGAGGGACTGGTCCTGGGAGCCTGCGGAGGCCTCGGCGGGGCGCTCATCTCCTGCGCCGCATTCGCGGGCCAGAGCTCCGAGACCATCGCCGGATTTGCGACGACGTTCTTCCACTTCGATGTCGGTCCGATGCTGCTCGGCGCGGCTCTCGCGAGTGCGATGGCACTCGGCCTTGCAGCCTCCATCGCGCCCGCTGTCTGGGTGGCGCGTCGCGACGCTCGCGAGCTTCTGACGTCGGAGTAGACCGGATCGGATACAGCGCGCGCCGCGCGCAGGATGGGGTCGATGAACGCAGCAGAGCTATTCCTGCATGAGGGGCGCGCCCCGGCAATCGTGTGCGCGAACTGCGCAGAGGAACAGCGCACGCAGCGTCAGTTGCAACTCAACGTCAGGCGCTTTGCCTGGCAGCTCCGGCATAGCGGAATCGTCGCGGGAGATCGCGTGCTGATCCTCGCTGGCACATCGATCGAGGCCGTCGAGACCATTCTCAGCGTGTTCAGCGTCGGCGGTGTCGCCGTGCCGCTAAACCCCGGGACTGCGTTGGAAGTGCTGGAGGTCATCATCTGTGAAACGCGACCGGCCGCCTGCGTGCTCGACTTCGAGCCCGACGCCGCGACGCGCGCGATCCTGCGAAGACACTGCCGGCTGTTCGTGCATCTGCATCTGTCGCAGCAGAGCGATCTCTCCCCGGCGGTGAGCTATCGGGCCGTCCTGGCGCTGCCGGAGACTGCCGTGATCGAGAGTGAGGACCGTGAGGAACACGCGGCACTCATCGTTCACACCTCCGGCTCTACGGGCCGCCCGAAAGCGATTCTGTTCACGCACCATCATCTGCGTGTGTTTCTACAGTGGGATCATCTGCTGTTTTCGCAGCTGACCGACGAACCGGACTCAGGAGCGCCGCAGGGTCCCATTCTCACGGTACTCGCGCTCACGCATTTCGGGGGCCTCGCGATCTGCCTGTACGGTCTCATGGTGCGCCGCACCGTTCATCTGGTACCCCTGTTCGTGCCGGCGCGGTTCCTCCAGCGGGTCGAGCAGACCCGCTGCAACTGCCTCATGCTGGTGGCCTCCATGTACCGCGAGTTGCTGAACGTTCGCTCTCTGCACCGGTGGGATCTGAGCTCGT
>CAZLYG010000403.1:0-5272 GCA_964563075.1 uncultured Steroidobacteraceae bacterium
GCGGCATGCTGACGAATTTCAAGACCATCCGGCAGTCGATCAAGCGGCTCGGGGAGATCACCGAGCTGGCCGGCTCCGGGGCGCTCGAGAAGCGCGGCAAGAAAGAGGCGACCCAGCTGCGCCGCGAGATGGAGAAGCTGGAGAGAAGCCTGGGCGGAATCAAGAATATGGACTCCCTTCCGGATGCCATGTTCGTGATCGACGTGGGCCACGAGAAGATCGCGATCCACGAGGCCAGGAAGCTCGGTATTCCGGTGGTGGCCATCGTCGACACCAATTGCACTCCCGATGGGATCGATTACGTCATCCCCGGGAACGACGACGCCATGCGCGCCATCCAGCTCTATGCCAGCGGCATTGCCGATGCCGTGCTCGAGGGCAAGCAATCCGTGCCCGCTGTCGCTGCCGGCGAGGATGAGTTCGTCGAGCTCGATGAGGCCGGCAACCCGCGCAAGAAGTCCGGACGTGCCCGGCCCAAGCCGCAGGCGGCTGTGCGCAAGAAGGCCCCGGCACGCCGGCGCGTTCCGCCCGTCAAGGTACCGGTGGTCGCCGGAGCGGAGACGCCCGAAGTGGTCGAGGACGAGGATCTGGAGGTCGCGCACGTCGGGGACGTGGTTGCGTCGGGCGGCACGGCTGCCGGTGCGCCGGCGAGCGCGCCCCGTCGATCCACCGGCGGTGGTCGCCGCAGCGGCGGCAAGGGTGCAGGCGGCCGCTCGGGCGATTGAATGGAGTGCAGCGGATGAATA
Source organism: uncultured Steroidobacteraceae bacterium (assembly GCA_964563075.1). Classification (GTDB taxonomy): domain Bacteria; phylum Pseudomonadota; class Gammaproteobacteria; order Steroidobacterales; family Steroidobacteraceae; genus 13-2-20CM-66-19. Next base: position 747 of record CAZLYG010000403.1, read on the forward strand.
TCACAGCAGAATCGGTCAAGCAGCTGCGCGAGCGCACGGGCGCCGGCATGATGGAGTGTAAGAAAGCACTGGTGGAGACCAAGGGTGACCTGGATGCCGCCGCCGAGCTGATGCGCAAGCAGGGGCTCGCGAAGGCTGACAAGAAGGCCTCGCGCGTTGCCGCGGAAGGCGTGATCGTCATCGAGAAATCCCCCGATGCACGCGCGGCCGCCATGCTCGAGGTCAACTGCGAGACCGATTTCGTCGCGCGGGAGCAGGATTTCCGCGCGTTTGCGCTCAGCGTTGCGGCACGCACGCTGGCGGCGAACCCACCTTCGCTCGAGGCGTTGCTGGCTCTGAAGCTCGAGAGCGGCGAGACCGTTGAGGAACGTCGCCGCGCCCTCGTTGCGAAGATCGGCGAGAACATCAGCGTGCGGCGTTTCGTGGTCGTGACATCGCCCGGCAACCTGGGTGCCTACGTACACGGAACCCGTATCGGCGCGTTGGTAGGAGTCAAAGGTGGCGATGCCGCCCTGGCGCACGATCTGGCAATGCATGTCGCCGCGAGCAATCCGCGCTACCTCAGCCAGGCTCAGGTGCCTGCCGATGTGGTGGCCAAGGAACGTGAGATCCTGACGGAACAGGCGCAGAGCGAGGGCAAGCCGCCGGAGATCGTTGCCAAGATGGTCGAGGGGCGGCTGCGCAAATCCCTGGGAGAGATCACGCTGCTCGGGCAACCTTTCGTCAAGGACCCGGATGTCACGATCGAGAAGCTGCTGAAGGGCGCCAAGACTGGGGGGACCCCGGCGGAAGTCGCGGTGTTCGAGCGTTTCGAGGTCGGTGCCGGCATCGAGAAGCGACAGGAGGATTTCGTCGCGGAGGTCATGGCCCAGGTGAAGGGCTCCGGACCGGTGAAGCACTAGAGGCTAGGAACGAACCCGAAAGAACCCCGCCGAGCGCGGGGTTTTTTTCAATGCGAGCGCACGATATGAACGACAAGGCCGGCTTCTCTCGGGTTCTCGTCAAGCTCTCGGGCGAGGCGCTGCTGGGTGCCGGGGACTACGGCATCGATCCGGCGGTGCTCAAGCGCATCGCCGCAGAGTTGCACGACATCATGGAGACAGGGGTCCAGGTCGCGGTCGTCCTCGGTGGCGGCAATATCTTCCGCGGCGCCGGGCTTGCCCGCGCCGGGATGGATCGAGTCGCCGCGGACCATATGGGCATGCTCGCGACAGTGATGAACTCGCTGGCGATGCAGGACGCTCTGGAAAGCCTTGGGATGCACGCGCGCGTCATGTCGGCCATCCGGATCAATGAGGTCTGCGAGGACTACATACGCAGGCGAGCCGTGCGCCATCTCGAGAAGGGTCGCGTCGTGATCTTCGCCGCCGGGACCGGAAACCCGTTCTTCACCACGGACACTGCGGCATCGCTGCGTGCGATCGAGATCAACGCCGAGCTGCTCCTGAAGGCAACCAAGGTGAATGGGGTGTATTCCGAAGATCCGGTACGCAACCCGAACGCGACTCGCTACACGCGCCTGACTTTCGACAAGGTCCTCACTGACAAGCTCAACGTCATGGACGCTACCGCGATTGTCATGTGTCGTGACAACCACTTGCCTTTGCGGGTATTCAATCTGAACAATCCCGGGGATCTGGTCCGCGTCGTGGGTGGCGAGGACGTGGGTACGCTGGTGACGGTGGATTGACAGGAGCTTGCCATGCTCGATGACCTCAAGAAAGACGCGCGCGAGCGCATGGCCAAATGTGTGCAGAACTTCCAGTCCGACCTGAAGAAGCTGCGGACCGGGCGCGCCCACCCGAGCCTGATCGAGCATCTGCGGGTCGACTATTACGGCTCCGAGGTGCCGCTGCAGCAGGTGGCCAGCATTTCCGTGGAGGAAGGCCGGACGTTGGTGGTCTCACCGTGGGAGAAAACCATGGTGCAGCCGATAGAGAAGGCCATCCACAAGTCCGATCTCGGCCTGAACCCGATGACTGCGGGGACCATCATCCGCATTCCGATGCCGCCGCTGACGGAGGAGCGCCGCCGCGACATCACCAAGCTGCTGCGTCACGACGCCGAGAACGCCCGGGTCGCCGTGCGCAACGTGCGCCGCGATGTGATGAACGACATCAAGGATCTGCTCAAGGAGAAGCTCGTCTCCCAGGACGATGAGCGGCGCGCCGAGGTCGAGGTGCAGAAGTTGACCGACAAGTACGTGGCCGACGTGGATCAGTTGCTGGCGGCCAAGGAAAAAGAGGTCATGCAGGTTTGACCGCGCCAGCGTCGGCTCCCCCGGTAACGGCCCGGATTCCCCGGCATGTCGCCGTCGTCATGGACGGTAACGGCCGCTGGGCTGCCGCGCGTGGCCTGCCGCGCCCCGCGGGGCACAAGGAGGGCCTGACCGCCGCCCGCCTGATCGTCCAGGAGTGCTCCAGGCGTGGCGTGCAGGCACTGACGCTGTTCGCATTCTCCAGCGAGAACTGGCAGCGTCCGCCGGAGGAAGTCTCCGGCCTGATGAGCCTGTTTCTGGAGGCACTGGAACGCGAAGTCCCCGAGCTGCACGCCAACCGCGTGCGCATTCGCTTCATCGGCGACCGCACGACCCTCTCGGTCCGCCTGCAGGCCCGCATCGCGGCGGCTGAGGCGCATACCGCCGGCAACAGCGGGCTGCAGCTGCAGATCGCCGTGAGCTACGGCGGTCGATGGGACATAGTCCAGGCGGCACAAGCACTTGCGAAGCAATGTTCAAGCGGTGCCCTCAAGGCAGGGGACATCGACGAGCAGCGCTTCGCGCAGGGTCTTGCCCTCAATGGGATTCCCGAAACGGACCTGCTGATCCGCACCGGGGGCGAGCGCCGCATCAGCAACTTCCTGCTGTGGAATCTCGCCTACGCGGAGCTGTATTTCACCGACTGCCTGTGGCCGGATTTCGACCGCGCGCAGATCGATGCGGCATTCGAGTACTTCGCGACCCGCGAGCGTCGCTTCGGCCGTATCTCCGAACAACTCGGCGAAGCCCCCGCCGGCGGGCTGAAAGTTGGTCGCACGTGAGCAGCGAAGCGACCACCCTGAAGGAAACGCTCGGCAAGCGAATCGCAACGGCAAGCGTGCTCGCCGCGGTGCTCGTCGTCGTGGTGCTGTGGCTCCCGCCCGTGGCCACGGTCGTGGTGCTCACCGTGTTGGTGCTGGCTGGCGGTTGGGAGTGGTCCGGTTTTTTGCGTGCCGGCAGCTCGGCGGTACGCGCACTTTACGTCGTGGCTCTGGCGGCATTGTTACCAACCGCGTGGTACCTGACCGTCAGCGAGACGGGGCGCAACGCGTTTCTGGGGGTTGTGCTGGCCTGGTGGGTCATCGCACTGTGCTGGATCATTTTCGCGCCGCGCCGCGTTTCCCCCTGGTCCGCGGCGCTGGCGGGAGCTCTGGCGCTCGTGCCCGCCTGGCTGGGCCTGGTGCGGCTGCGTTGGGATCTGCCGGATGGGGCACAGTGGGTGCTGTTCTCCCTGATCCTGGTTTGGATGGCGGACATCGGTGCGTATTTCTTCGGGCGGCGCTTCGGCCGCTTGCGACTGGCCCCCGAGGTCTCTCCGGGCAAGACGTGGGAGGGGGCGATCGGGGGAGTGGCGGCAAGCGCGGTCGTGGCCGTGCTCGGAGCCCGCTGGTTCCATCTCCCGCTGGCGACTTTCGTGCCGCTGTGCCTTGCTGCCGTGAGCTTCTCCATTGTCGGGGATCTCACCGAGAGCCTTCTGAAGCGTTTCGCGGGAGTGAAGGACAGCGGTACCCTGTTTCCTGGACATGGTGGCGTGATGGATCGGATGGACAGCGTGACGGGCGCCGTACCGGTGCTGTTTTTCGGGCTCACACTGCTGGGAGTCATCGCATGATCGGTGTGGTCGTGCTCGGCTCAACAGGCTCTGTCGGAGCCAATACGCTCGATGTCATCGAGCGCAATCCGGATCGCTTCCGTCTGGTCGCGATCGGCGCCAACCGCAACGCCACGACACTGGCGCAGCAGATTCGCCGGTTCCGGCCCGCGTATGCCGCACTCGCTGACGCCGCGGCTGCGCGCGAGCTCACCCAGCTACTCGGCAACTCGGTGCCGGAGACCCGTCTGCTGGTGGGAGCCGAGGCGCTGTCGCAGATCGCCGCGCTTGCCGAAGCGCAGTGCGTAATGGCGGCCATCGTGGGTGCCGCCGGGCTGCGCTCGACTCTGGCTGCGGCGCGGGCCGGCAAGCGTCTGTTGCTGGCAAATAAGGAATCCCTGGTGATGTCCGGGCCGCTGCTGATGAATGCGGTGCGTACCGCGGGCGCCACGCTGCTCCCGATCGACAGCGAGCACAACGCGATCTTCCAGTGCCTGCCGCCGCAGGCGCGTACCGGCGAGCGCCCCCCGGGAGTGCGGCGCATTCTGCTGACAGCCTCCGGGGGGCCGTTTCGCGGCTTCACCAGCGAGGCGCTCGCAGAGGTCACTCCGGAGGCCGCCTGTGCCCATCCCAACTGGGTGATGGGGCGCAAGATCTCGGTCGACTCCGCCACCTTGA
>CAZLYG010000404.1:0-2618 GCA_964563075.1 uncultured Steroidobacteraceae bacterium
GCCGTGCGCACGTTGGCGCGCACCGAGATGTTCATTCCGATGTACCCGGTGAGACCCGAGAGAATCGCGCCGATGGCGAATCCGCCCGCGGTGGCCCACGACTGCAGGCCGAAACCGAGCACGACGAAAAGGATCAGGCCTACGATCAGGATGGTGCTGTACTGGCGATTGAGGTATGCGCGCGCGCCGGCCTGGACCGCCGCTGCGATCTCCTGCATGCGGGCATTGCCCGCCGGGAGGCGCAGGATCGATATCACCGAAATTACGCCGTACAGGACTGCGAGCACGCCGGCTGCAATCGACAGCCACAGCCACTTGGTGGCATCCATCTATGAGTTCCTCCCTCAAATCAATGAGTTGTAATTAACGTACTTTCTGGGGGTGTCGGTCCGGACGGGACATGGAGGGATCGCGTCCGCCCAAAAAGGCCGCGCAATATACCATGCATGGCCTGCACACCCGATAGCGGGACGGGCAGCGCCTACACCTTGAATTCCGTGGCGAGCTTGCGCTTTACGGCTGCACCCTTGATGTGAACGTATTGCGGCAAACCGTCCTTGTAGGGTGGATAGGCTTCGCCGCCGATCAAGGGCTGCAGGTAGCTGCGACAGGCCGCCGTGATCCCGAAGCCATCCTCGGTGATGAAGTTCCGCGGGAGCTTCTTCTCCAGGTTGGCGACTTCGCTCAAGGGCACGTGGCCGAGCGTCCAACGGTATGGCTTGGAGGACTTGCGGACGATCGTCGGCATCACCGCGTTGACGCCCTTGACGGCCAGCTCGACGGCAGCCTTGCCCACCGCGTAGGCCTGCTCAACGTCGACTTGCGAGGCGATATGCCGGGCGGCCCGCTGCAGGTAGTCCGCTACCGCCCAGTGATACTTGTACCCATGGGCCTCCCGGATCATGTTGGCAACCAGGGGGCCGACGCCGCCCAGTTGCGTGTGGCCGAAAGCGTCCTTCGTGCCCGCGTCGGCCAGAAAACGGCCGTCGGCGTAGGCCGCACCCTCGGACACGACGATCACGCAGTAGCCGTACTGGGTCACGCACTGCTTGACCCGCTCGAGAAACTTCTGCTGCTCGAAGGCGATCTCCGGGAAAAGGATCAGGTGCGGGGGCTCGTGCGGAGCGTTGCCTGCCAGTCCGCCGGCGGCGGCGATCCAGCCTGCATGCCGGCCCATCACCTCCAGCACGAACACCTTGGTGGATGTGCGCGCCATGGACGCGACATCCAGGCCCGCCTCACGCGTGGAAACGGCAACATACTTCGCCACGGAGCCGAAGCCGGGGCAGCAGTCGGTGTGCGGCAGATCGTTGTCGACCGTCTTCGGAACGCCCACGCACGTGATGGGATAGCCCAGCGACTCGCCGATCTGCGAGACCTTGAGCGCGGTATCCATCGAGTCATTGCCGCCGTTGTAGAAGAAATAGCCGATGTCGTGGGCTCGGAAAACCTCGATCAGCCGTTCGTATTCCGCACGGTTCTGCTCGAGTCCCTTGAGCTTGAAGCGCGCGGATCCGAACGCGCCTGCGGGCGTGTGCTTCAGGCCGCGGATGGTCGCAGCACTCTCGCGTGACAGATCTATCAGGTCCTCGGTCAGCGCTCCGATGATTCCGTGCCGTCCGGCGTAGATCTTGCCGATGTAACGCGATTGCCTCATCGCTGTCTCGATCACGCCGCAGGCCGATGCGTTGATGACGGCCGAGACGCCCCCTGACTGCGCGTAGAAGGCGTTCCTGCGCGCGGGGCGGGTGACTGATGACTGCTTGCGTTTCGTTGCGGCGCGACGGCGAGGTTTTTTTTGCATGGCGGTAGTGCGGGTCGGGGTGGCGCGCAAGAATACCCCAGCTGCGCTGGCTTTGGGGCGGCCGGCCTCCGCGGGGTGGGGGTTTGACCTCCTCCGGAACGGCCGGTAAGGTGGCGTGCCTTCAACTTCGCACTTTGTAACAACCACCATGCGCATCGTCCTGTTGGGCGCGCCCGGCTCCGGCAAAGGCACTCAATCCCAGCGTCTGGTCGCACGTCATGGCGTCCCGCAGATTTCCTCCGGCGATCTGCTGCGAGCGGCGGTCGCCAACGGCACTCCCTTGGGCCTCGAGGCCAAGAAGGTGATGGAGCGCGGCCTGCTCGTCGCGGACAACATCGTGCTGGGGATGATTCGCGAGCGGCTGGCGGAGCCGGATGCACAGCGCGGCTTCATCCTCGATGGCTTTCCGCGCAACATCGATCAGGCCACGGCGCTCGACGCCATGTTGGGTGAGGTGGGCAAGCCGCTGGATGCGGTCGTGTTGATGGAAGTTGACAACGCGGAGCTGGTCAGGCGGATCGCGGGACGCCGTACCTGCGCCGATTGCGGCCGCGTGTTCAATCTTTTCACTTCGCCCGCCGCTCAGGCGCAGAGCGAGCCCTGCCCCAAGACCGGCGCGCCGCATCGCCTCACGCAGCGGCCTGACGACAACGAGGCGACCGTGGCGGATCGGCTGCGGGTGTACGACGAGAAGACGAAGCCGCTGATCGACTTCTACGCCGGGCAGGGGTTGCTGCGCACGATCCGTGCCGAAGGTGACGTGGACGAGATTACGCGGCGCCTCGAAGCGGCTTTGGGCGGAGTGCTGCCCGCA
>CAZLYG010000404.1:2628-5262 GCA_964563075.1 uncultured Steroidobacteraceae bacterium
GCCCGCAGCATCGCAAGCCTCTGCACGGAAGCCGAGCAATGCCGCGGCCAAGGCCAGGAAGCGCTCACGCAAACGTCCCACGAAGTCAGCGCACCGAGCGAGTCCCACCAGAGCAGCGAGACAGCCCAAGTCGTCGGGCAAGTCGCGTACGGCGGCCCGGAAGAGCGCTGCCAGGCGAGGTAAGGTGGGCACGACCCGCAAGGCGGTCCGTGTGCCGCCAAAGGTCCGAAAGCCGGCGAGGAAGAAGGCGCAGGGCAGGCGAACCAAGGTTCGCAGGAAGCGCTAGCAGGCTTGCGCTCCGGGGGCTCGCCGCAACGCAATCGGGTCAGCTCAGGCGCGTCCTGCAAGGCGCCCGGCGAGCCGCGCAACCACCTTTACCAGCTGCTCGGGCTCTACGGGTTTGGCCAGGTGTACCTGGAATCCGGCGGCGTGCGCGCGATCCGCGTCGTCCGGGCGTGTGTAGGCCGTGAGCGCGGCCGCGGGGAGTCGATCGGAGCTGGTGGTCGTACGCACTGCCCTGATGAGCTCATAGCCGTCCCGCCCGGGCATGCTGACATCGGAAACCAGTACATGGGGCGCAAAGCCGTCCAAGGTTGCGAGAGCCGCCTCTACGGAGGGCGCCGCAGCGACCTGGGCGCGACTGTCACCTAACACTCGACGGAGAAGATCGAGAGTGTCCGGTTCATCATCGACGACCAGTACTCGCAAGCCACTGAGGTCCGTTTGGGCGGCGACGTCCGAGCGTTCTGCCGTGTCATTTGCCACCATCGGAAGTACGTCGACGCCGCTAACCTGTGCAACGGTGTCGCAGTCGTCTGCGCTCTGGTCGCGTGGAGCCACGCGCGGGAGGACGACAGTGAAGGTCGCCCCCTGATTCGGCCCTGGGCTGGTCGCTGTGACCGTACCTCCATGGAGCTCCGCGAGCCGCTTTGCGAGAGCTAGGCCGAGACCCAGACCGGAATAACGGTGCTCAGCGCACGCGTCGGCGCGCCAGAAGCGATCGAACACGTACGGGAGCAGATTACTGGCAATGCCCGCTCCAGTGTCTTTCACCTCAATGTCGCAATACCCACCGATACAGCGCACGGTGATATGGGCATGTCCGCCACGCGGAGTGAATTTGATGGCGTTGCTGAGCAGATGCCAGATGATCTGCTGGAGCCGCCGGGGCTCACCGAACACCACACAATCGCGTGTCTCAAAGGTCTTGGCGACCACGACCCCCTTGCTCGCGGCATGCTCCAGCTGAAGCTCCACCGCGGCCTCGACAATTTCGCACACGTCCGTCTCTTCGGCCTCGACGCGGATCTTGCCGCTCGTGATCGCACTGAGGTCGAGCAGGTCATCGACGATGTGCGCCAGGGCTCGCGTGTTGCGGGCAATCGTATGTCCGCCGCTGCGGGTCTCTGTCTCGGCCAGGTGGCCATGCTCGAGCAGCCGCGACCAGCCGAGAATTGCATTCAGCGGAGCGCGCAATTCATGCGCGAGGGCCTCGAGGAACTCATCCTTGAGGCGCCCGGTGCGTTCGGCTTCCGCACGAGCCGCTCGCTCGCGCTCCAGCGCGGCGCGGAGTTCGTCGATGGATTGGTTCATGGAGGTGCCGAACTCTGGAGGCTCGAAGCCGCAATAGCAAGTCTGCCGTGAGGGTTGTGACCGCGGCATGACGACGGCGCTGGCTCCGGTCGGTTATAGCGCTGCCAACATGCGCTCGCCGACCACACTGCGGCGCCAGCCGCGGAGCACGGCGACGTCGCGCCTGCCATCGGCGAGTTGCTCGAGGTCGCGCCGCGTTGCCAACACTTCAGGACTGAGCCCAAGCTCCTCGGCAATCGACTGATTCAGCGCTCCAAGCGAACGCAACAGAGCAGCTTTCGCGGGGTCGGGACGCTGTCGTGTCTCCACGGCGGGCGCGGGATCGGGGATATCCGCAGCGTGCACGCACTCGAGCAGCTCATCGCCGCAATGCTTGATGAGGCTCGGCGGCAGGTCGGCGATGGCAGCGAGTGCTTCAGCCGATCGCGGCACGCGGATGACAATCTCCCGCAGCGCCGCGTCTTCGAGGATCCAGCCTCTGGGGCGATTGCGTTCGATCGCGCGCCGCTCACGCCACGCCCCCAGCGCACGTGCAAGCCGGATTCGCCCCCCGTCCAGGCCGCGCAGCCCCTTGATGCGCAGCCACGCCTGCTCCGGCTGCGTCACGATGGCCGTGGCGTCGCCCAGATCGGCAAGCTCCTCGGCAAGCCACTCGCGGCGGTTGAGCTTGTCGAGCCGCTCTTCCAGCTGCGACTTCAAAGGCAGCAGATAGCGCACGTCATCGAGCGCGTATTCGATCTGCTCGGGCGAGAGAGGGCGCCGTGACCAATCGGTGCGCGTGTGCGACTTCGCGAGGTCCTGTCCCAGAAGCCGCCGCACCACATCGGCGTACCCGATCTGGGCTGGCAGGCCGCACAGTGCGGCGGCGATCTGCGTATCGAACACCGGGCGAACGAATCCTACCGCAGGCAGCAGTACCTCCAGGTCCTGCCGCGAGGCATGCATCACCTTGACGGTGCTGTCGGCGGTGAGCGACGGCGTGAGGGCGGTGAGATCGGCAATGGCGAGCGGATCCACGCACAGGGCGTCGCCCGCCCCCGA
>CAZLYG010000405.1:0-5260 GCA_964563075.1 uncultured Steroidobacteraceae bacterium
CACTGTCGAGACCGCCGTCGAGGCGACTCGCCTGGGCGCGTTCGACTTCGTGGAGAAGCCGCTGTCGCTGGCGAAGCTGCTGCGCACCGTCGAGCGGGCGCTCGATGCCGGCAAGCGCCGGCGTCAGTCCGGCAAGCTGTTGGTTCCGCCGCTCATGGTGCCGGTGGGCAAGAGCAAGATCATGCAGCAGCTGCGCGCCGAGCTGCAGCAGATCGCCGGCAACACCTCCTCCGTGCTCCTGATCGGCGAGCCGGGGTCCGGCCGCGAGGCGTTTGCGCGCTACCTGCACGAGCGCGGGCCTCGAGCGGGACGGCCGTTCCTGACGCTCATTGCCAGCAGCCTGCGCGAGTCGGACGCCGAGAGCCGATTGTTCGGTCACGACGATTCCAACGGCGGACGCCGCCACGGGCTGCTCGAAGAAGCGGCCGACGGAACGCTGTTCATTCACGAGATCGAGGACTTGCCGCCAACGGCGCAGCGGCTGCTCGTCGGCGTCCTCGAATCGGGGCGCTTCACGCGGATCGGTGGCTCGGACCCGGTCAATTTCGGCGCGCGCGTGCTGTCCTCCGCGCAGCCGGGAATCGAGAACCGCGCCGGCGCTGAAGGGTTGCGCCGGGATCTGCTTGCTCATCTGAACATGCTGATCGTCCGCGTGCCGCCGTTGCGTGACTACGCGGAGGACGTGCCGGAGCTGTTGCGGCACTACGTCGACCGCATCGTCGACACGGAAGGCCTGCCCTTCCGTCGCTTCAGCGTCGCGGCCCAGAACCGGCTGCGCAACTATCCATGGCCCGACAACGTGCGCGAGCTCAAGAACATGGTTCATCGACTGCTCATCCAGGGCGGCTCCGAAGAGATCCGCCTGGAGGAGATCGAGCGGGAGCTGGCGGTGCAGGCGCCCCCCGGTGAGCCGCTCGTCAAGCAGGATCTGCTCGCCCTGCCGCTGCGCGAGGCGCGCGAGCAGTTCGAGCGCGCCTACCTGCAGCAGCAGCTTCTGCTGTGCAACGGCAAGGTAGGCCAGCTTGCCAAGCGGGTGGGCATGGAGCGGACGCACCTTTATCGCAAGCTTCGCTCTCTGGGCGTCGATTTCCGCAGCATCAGCGACGACTAAACGCTGCCGGCCAGCCGGCGGCCACGCTCCCGCCGGCGACCGCACTGCGGTCGTCTCGACCCGGCGTGCTCGCCACAGGTGAGATATTTCGACCCTTCGATCCAGTGTCCGTCATGGAGCACCCGGAAGTCTCCGGCATGCCTGTGGGCACGTCTGGCGTTGCGGAACGGCAGACGTGCCCGGGACCCCGTGCGGAGATTCACCCCGTGCTTGATGAAATGAAGAACAATGTTGAAGGGCCTACGCGTACTGATCGTCGAGGATGACGCCGCCGATGCCGACCTTGCCATCCGGGAATTGGGTGCCGGAGGCATTGAATGTGTGCCGGTCCGGGTTGCCTCAGAGGGGAGCTTCCGCGCTGCCCTGAGTTCTTTCGCGCCTCACGTCATCATCTCCGACTTTTCGATTCCGGGTTTCGATGGTCTCGCCGCCCTGCGTATCGCTGCGCGCGAGGCACCCGATGTGCCGTTCATATTCGTCTCCGGCAGTCTCGGTGAGGAACGGGCCATCGAGGCACTGCATCACGGAGCGGTGGACTACGTCCTCAAGAACAACCCCGGCCGCCTCGTGCCTGCCGTGAAGCGCGCTCTGCGAGACGCCATCGAACGGATCCGGATGCGCAACGCCGAGCGCCAGATCCGCGACAGCGAGCAGCGCCTGCGCGACATCGTCGACACCGTGCAGGAGTGGATCTGGGAGTTGAATGCCGACGGGCGGTTCGTCTTCAGCAGCGAGTCCAGTCGCCAGATTCTCGGCCTGACGGTCAAGGAAGTCCTCGGCTCGCCATATTCGAGCTACCTGCACGAAGACGATCGCGCGCTCTGGGCACGCACGCTGCAGGAGCTGACAGCCGAGCGGCGCACGGCCGTTGGCATTGTGACACGTTGGCGGCACACAGACGGGACATACCGCTGGTTGGAAGGCAACCTCGTGGTCCTCACGGACCCCGACGGGCGTGTCAACGGATTCCGTGGCACGCACCGCGATGTAACCGAACGCAATCAGCAGCAGGCTCGTATCGCACGCCTGACGCGCATGCTGCAGATGCAAAGCGCGATCAACGCAGCCGTCGTGCGCATCAGGGAGCGTGAGGACCTGTTGCGCGAGGCATGCAGGCTTGCCTTGCAGGTCGGTGGATACCAACGCGCGATGGTGGCGCTGGTTGCACCCGACGGACGGCGCGCCATACCGTGGTACAGCGCCGGCGACTTACCCGACACGCTGCCCTCCGGGCTTGAATTCCGGATAAGCGATGGAACCGAGGCTGATACGAGTCTTGTTGGCCGCGCGTTGCGCACGGGGGAGATCACCTTCTGCGCCGACCTCGCGCAATCGGAGCCGCCAGTGGCATGGCGCGAAGAGTTGATCCTGGCGGGTTACAAATCGGTCGTGGCGCTGCCGCTGGCTGTGGACGGCGCGCGTATCGGAGTCCTGTCATTCGCTGCGCGCGAGGCCGACCTGTTGGGTGAAGAGGAGTTGCTGCTGCTGCAGGACATGATCGCCACGCTGTCCTTCGGATTGCAGTACCGGCAGAAGGAGCATGACGCGCAGTTCCTGGCGTACTTCGACCCGCTGACCGGCCTCGCCAAACGCGCGTTGTTTTGCGAACGCCTGGATGCCTTCCTGAAGAGGCGCGAGGGTCCCGAGATCGCCCCCACCGTGGTTGCTTTCGACGTCGCCCATCTCAGCAACGTCAATGACAGTTTCGGGCGTCACGTCGGCGACTTGCTGCTGCAACGTGCCGCGGACCGGCTCAAGCACCATCTGGATGACGACGAACGCATTGGCTATGTCGGCGGCGGAACGTTCGTGCTCGTGCTGCCGCAGGTGGAGACTTCCGCCGAAAGCGTCACCTCGCTGCTGGAGAGTACGGTCTTTCGCGACGTGTTCGACATCGAGGGACGTGCGATCCGCGCCTCCTTCAGAACCGGACTGGCGCGCTTCCCCATCGACGGCGAGGACGGGAGCACCCTGGTGCAGCGAGCCGAGGCGGCGCTCAAGCACGCCAAGGAAGCCGGCGAGCAATACCTGCACTACCAGATCCAGATGCACAGCGATGTCGCCGAGCGCCTCGCTCTCGAGCACAGGCTGCGTGTCGCGCTGGACGAGAAGCAATTCCTCGTCCACTACCAGCCGCAGGTCAACGTCGCGACCGGCCGCATCGATTGCGTCGAGGCGCTGCTGCGCTGGAACGATCCTCAGCACGGCCTGATCGCGCCCGCTTCTTTCCTGGCCGTCCTCGAAGCTTCCGGCATGATCGTGGCGGTGGGTGACTGGGTGCTGCAGAAGGCCGTGGAAGATTGCCTGCTGTGGCGCCGGATGCGGCTCACCCCGGTACGCGTGGCTGTAAATGTATCGGCTCAACAGATCCGACGCAGGAGCTTCGTGGAGCAGTTTCTCACCGCCTCGGCTCGCTGCACTGCCGAGGGCTTCGGGCTGGATGTGGAGCTGACAGAGACGGGGCTGCTGCACGACGTGGATGGCGCCAGCCGCAAATTGCGCGAGCTGCGCACCGCGGGCATGCGTGTAGCCATCGATGATTTCGGGACCGGGTATTCCTCGCTAGGCCTGCTGTCCAAGTTACCGGTCGATCTGCTGAAGATCGACCGGTCTTTCATCAGCGGCCTGCCGGACGATCCGGCGAGCGTCACCCTCGTGTCCAGCATCGTTGGCCTCGCCTCTGCCTTCCAGCTCACGGCAGTGGCCGAGGGTGTGGAGACGTTGCAGCAATTCGAGTTGCTACGTCGCCTGCGGTGCAGTCACTCGCAGGGCTATCTGCATTCGGTGCCGGTTCCCGCTCGTGAGATCGAGCGGATGCTGCTGCCGCGAAAGTCGAACGCGGTCGCGCGAGCGCGCGCCGCCCTCAATCCCCCACGCGGATGACCAGCGCGTCGACGTCGGCTGCCTGCAGTTGCTTGCGCAGCTTGTTGAGCTGATCCAGCTTGGTGATGGGCCCGATGCGCACCCGGTGCCACACGTCCGTATCGACGGCGACACGCTGAACTGTCGCCTGAATCCCCTGCAGCGCGAGTTGGGCGCGAACCCGATCGGCATCCGACTCGTTGCGATAGGACCCGGCTTGCAGCACGTACACGCCCGGGCGCTCGATCGGTGCGGTGACCGGCAGGTCGCGTTTGACGACTTCCTTATCCTTCTCCGGTACCACCACCTCGAAATTGGGCAGCCGCTCGTAGAAGGTGTACTTCTCCGTCGAAGCTGTGGGCGTGGCATCGGGGTCCGCCGGAGCCACGCGTTGGGGCTCGGGCCTGGGCGTCTCCGGCGCGGCATCACGGATAGCCGCGCGCTTGTCGCTCACGTAAACGAAGAGAGTCGCTGCGAGCACCACACCCACAAGAGTGCCCACGCCGACGTCGCGCAGGCGGCCGATACCCATCGGGCGGCCTCTGGCGGTCTTGTAGTCGCGGGCATTCGAACGGGAGGTCACATGCTCTCCGGGGATGAAACTCCCAATAGCGTCAGACCGTTACGGATCACCTGCTGTACCCCCGTGACCAGCGCAAGGCGTGCGTTGCGCAGTTTCGGCTCCGGTACGATGAATTTCTCTGCGTTGTAGTACGTGTGGAAGGCGTTGGCAAGCTCACGGAGGTAGTGCACGAGAGCGTGCGGCGCGCGATTCGTCGCGGCCAGCTCGATGACCTCTGGATAACGGGCGAGCGACTGCAGCACGGCCTGCTCGTGCTCGCCCGTGAGCAGGCTGGCGTTGGCAAGCCCCTCCGCGCGATCGAAGGTCAGTCCGCGCACGCCCAGTTCTTTGGTGACGCTCGCCACCCGCGCATGCGCGTACTGGATGTAGAACACTGGGTTCTCGTTGGTGCGCGACTTCGCGAGCTCGAGATCGAAGTCCAGCGGTTGATCGTGGCTGCGCATCAGGTAGAAGAAGCGGCACGCGTCGTTGCCGACCTCATCGCGCAGCTGGCGCAAGGTCACGAACTGCGCCTCGCGCTTGCCCATCGGGACTTTCTCGCCGCCGCGGAACAGGCTGACGAACTGGATCAAAGTCACTTCCAGGCAGTCTCCGGGCTCTTCCATCGCCACCAGCCCGGCACGCACGCGCGCGATATACCCGTGATGGTCGGCGCCGAGGATGTCGATCAGGCGCTCGAAACCGCGCTCGCGCTTCTCGAGGTG
>CAZLYG010000406.1:0-5257 GCA_964563075.1 uncultured Steroidobacteraceae bacterium
GCTGTTCGAACTGCCGAGCCTGCTGTTCGTGCGAGTCCAGCCCGGTCACACTTTCTCGGCCTCGCGTGTCCATGGAGAAGGCGGCTCTGGTGCCGAGAGGCGACTTGTGAAGGAGATGCAGCATGTCGGCCAAGCGTCGCCCCGACGTGTACCAATGCCTGGCAGGAGCGTGAGGTTCCCATGACACGCACTCGAGTGCCGGGGCAAAAGGTTAGTGGTGGTAAGAATGAGTGGAGCGAGTCATGAACATACACCTCAGGACCTCGATAGTGCCGGAGCGGCGGCACGACCCGGGCGAGGGTAGTCATCCCTGGACAGTGAGGACTGGCCGAATGGAGGAGGGGATGACCCCGCGCGCCTGGCTTGCGTTTGCGAGTTTGGGTGTCGTATGGGGCCTGCCCTATGTGCTGATCAAAATCGCCCTCGTTGGCGTCGCGCCCCTGGAAGTCGCTTGGTGGGAGGTGACGATTGGAGCTGCAGTACTGCTACCTCTGGCATGGGCGCGCGGGGCCCTTGCGCAGGTTACTCGGCACTGGAAGCCCATCGGGGCACTCGCGCTGCTCCAGCTCGCTGTGCCCTCGTCGCTTACACCCATATCGGAACAATGGATTCGTGCGTCGCTTGCCGGCGTTCTTGCGGCGACTGCCCCACTGCTCATCGCTTTGCTCGGACCGCTGTTCGGTGTGCGAGAGCGCTTCAGCGTGCAGCGAATTGCCGGATTACTCGTGGGCTTCTCTGGCGTCGTCGTGCTGTTGGGTTTGGACGCACCGCACGGAGCGGAATGGATCGGCGTTGCCTGCATCTCGATCGCCGCCTTGGCCTACGCACTCGCGCCGCTCGTCATCCAGCGCTACCTGCATGCAGCGGAGGGGCTCGGGCCCTGTGCGGCCAGCCTGACACTGGCCTCGCTCCTCCTTTGTCCTGCGGGCGTGAGCTTCCTCCCGCCGTCAGTACCGTCCCCTCGCGCAATCGCAAGTCTCCTGGGGCTGGGCGCGGTGTGCACGGCATCGGGAATGCTGCTCTACTTCTTCGTGATCAAGGAGGCCGGGGCCGCTCGCGCGGGCGTGGTCAAATACGTCAGCCCCATAGTCGCAGCACTGCTTGGCGCGCTGGTGCTCGGAGAAGCGTTTCCGCTCAGCTCCGTCATCGGAATGATCCTCATCCTGAGCGGTTCATGGGTCGCGACTGCTATGACTGACAGGAGAATGCAAATGGCCGAACCAGATACGTTTCATGCGACAGGACAGCCTCGACCCGGGCCGCACGTGCGGACGAGGGCGAGAGCCAAGATCGTAGTTCAAAGCTCCAAAGCCGAGCACTACGACCAGGCCGAGGGCCCCGAATTGGTGGAGTTGCGGCTTACCGAGACATTCACAGGCGACATGGAAGGCGAATCTCCCGTGCGGGCCTTTCAGGTGCTACGCGCAGACAAGTCCGCATGCCAGGTGAGCATGCAGCGATTCCACGGAAAACTGGGCGGACGTCGGGGCACGTTTGTCCTCCAAGGCTCAGAAATCGTCGATCACGGCAAGATCAAGGCGAGTTGGTTTGTCGTTCCCGGATCGGGAACAGGCGAGCTGGTCGGGCTCCGAGGTGAGGGCGGATTTGAAGGCGGCTTTGGCAAGGGGTCCGACGGAACGCTGGACTATTGGTTCGAATGAAGCGCGCGAGTCGTCGCTCACGCCCAGGAGTCATCAGTATGGTGCAGCAGGTCGAGAAAAGTCTCGTTTACATCGACGGCGAGTGGACCAGTTCAACAGCTCCAGAGGCCCTCCCAATCATCAATCCGGCAACCGAGGAAATCATTGGCGAGTGCGCGAGCGACACGGAAGAGGATGTTGCGAAGGCTGTCGCGTGTGATCATTTGCAAGCGCCACGTTATCGATCACCTGAGCGCCGGCCACGGCAGCTCCCCACAAGCTGCCAAGTGCTACCCATGACAGGCCGGTCTGACTCAGGGCGGCCAGTTCGCCACGAACGCGGCCACGTCGCGAATGTCCCGCTCATCGTCCGCCATACGGGGATCGGGGAACAGCCTCGGCATCGGGGGTGGGGGATTGAGGATGATCGCACGGATCTGGTCCGCGCTCAGCTGTGACTTGGGGCTCTTGAGGTCGAATCCCGTAACCTTGTTGCCGTCCGGTCCGTGACAACTGCCGCAGGTCTGCAGGTAGATCTGTTTGCCGCGAGCGGCGTCAGGACCGGTGGCCGCTTGTGCGCTTGGTGGAGACGTCGGTAGAGCCATGAGGACGACGCTGGGCCGTCCGACGGCGCCAAATGCCGTCGGTGACACGTTGCCGGATGTGAAAGCCACGTACTGCTTTCCGCCCTGGGAATAGGTCACGACACCTCCAGCAATGGCGCCGCCCGTGGCCAGCTTCAACAGCAGCTTGCCACTGTCACTGTCGAATACGAGGAAGTCTCCGGCGTTATCGCCGGTCATGACGATGCCGCCGGCGGTTGGCGTGACTCCGCCCAGAACTGGCGTGTCTGCGTGATACTTCCAACGCACAGTACCATTGTCCGCATTGACGGCCGTGACCCACCCGGATGGAGGGGGTGGCGGAGTTCCTCCGCTGCGGGGGAGAGCCGGGCCGCCTCCCATGTTCAGCCCTTTGGGTACGTAGGAAGTACCCGGCTTGCTGCGCAGAGCGATGCACGCGTCATTCGCGCCCACGAAGAGGGTCATCCGCCGCGGATCGAGGGCGGGCCCGTTCCACAATACCCCGCCCGCAGGGCCTGGGCACACCGTCACTCGTTCCCGGGTCACCACTTTGCGCACCGGGTCTACGGTAGTTACCGGGACTTTGAACAGGGCTTTGTGGGATGCGCGGTCGACGATGTGCAGCAGCCCGTCCTTGCCGGCCGCTGCCATCATTTCCTGGTGGTGGCTGTTGCGGAATAGCAGAGGTGCCGCCGCGAGATCGTAATCGTGGTCGTCGTTCGCCTGCAGCTGGTACCACCAGCGCAACTTGCCCGTGCGCGCATCCAGCACCAACGCGCTGTCGGTGAACAAATTCGCCCCAGGGCGATCCGTCGGTGCGAAGTCCGGCACCGGATTGCCGATCGGTGCGAACAGCTCGTCCGTGACCGGATCGAGCGTGAAAGCCGACCAGGTCGCACCCCCGCCGTGCTCCGCCCACCTGGAGTTGCCCCAAGTATCGGCCCCCACTTCTTTGCCGGTGGGAACCGTGTTGAACTTCCACATCTCGCGTCCACTCAGCGCATCGTAGGCAACGATTCGGCCGCGGATGCCGAATTCACCGCCCGAAGTGCCTACGATGACGAGGCCATTCCACGCCAGGGGCGCTGCTGCGATGTACTCGCCGATGGTCGGGTCGCCCACCACGCTGATCCAGAGCTCCGCGCCGCTCTTCGCATCCAATGCGACCAGGCGCCCATCGTCGGTCCCACGGAACACCCGCCCGTTGAAGTAGGCGGGACCTCGATTGACCTGCAGCCCGGGTTCCTGCCTGCGACGGTAGGTGTACTGCCACTTGATGCGACAGGTCACCGGGTCCACGGAGAACGTCTCTGTCGGCGTCGTCAGGAACATCGAGTCGCCGATGACCAGGAGCCCGGATTGCAGCGAGCCGCGCGCGGCGACACGAACTCTGCAGACCTCGGCCAGCTTGCCGACGTTGGAGGCGTTGATCTCGTTCAAAGGAGAGAACCGTTGCC
Organism: uncultured Steroidobacteraceae bacterium; assembly: GCA_964563075.1. Lineage (GTDB taxonomy): Bacteria > Pseudomonadota > Gammaproteobacteria > Steroidobacterales > Steroidobacteraceae > 13-2-20CM-66-19. The sequence goes on from CAZLYG010000406.1 coordinate 3,682, forward strand.
CCTCGAGGCCACCGTTGTAGTTCTCCCAGTCAGCGCCGGGGAACGCCGGCGAGGGAATCGGGAAGCCTTGCTGGGCCGCAGCCACGGCGGCTGCTGCCAGGCAGCTGAGCAAGAAGGCGATCCGTTGCATTCCACGTTGTTGCATTGTCGGGTCCTGTCTGAGGCGACTCGAGCTGAGGGAGATTGTGCACCAGCCAGGCACAGCCTGTGACAGCGTTGTGAGCGCGGCGTGAGCCCGTGCGCTGTCGCACTCACTGCATTGCGCTGCCAGGCCAGCCCTGCATAGCGCCCGGCCGCGGGGCCCAGGCCAGTTCGATGTCTTGACAAGAATATCGCGACGGTCCAGTCTCCACAGGACTGATGTAAGCTAGACTGATACAAGGTGCTGCACCTGCATGATCCTCAACCTCGGGGTCTGGTAGCAGGTGTAGAGCGGAGCCTCATGCTGACACCCAAGTCTCTCGCGACGGTCATCGCACTCACTGTACTGGTCACGCCGGTCCTGTCCGGCGCGGCGACCTCCGACCGCACTGCGGCGAGCCAGGACTCGGGAAGTAAGGCCGCAATGAAATGGAAGCAACCGCGCACCCCGTGGGGCGATCCGGATTTGCAGGGCACGTGGCCCATCTCGAACCTGATGACGGTCCCACTGCAACGCCCCGCGCAATACGGCGAGCGCCTGCAGTTCACTCCGCAGGAGCTCGCCAAGCAGCGCGAGGCAGTCGAGAAACAGAACGAGGGCTACCAGCGCGAGGAGACCCAGCACAAGCTCGGTTTGGGCCACTGGGTCGAGGACTCCGACGTGCCGGTGGAGACTTCCCTGATCATCGATCCGAAGAACGGACAGCTCCCGCCGCAGACCGCTCTCGGCAAGGAGATGTCGAGCAAGATGGGCAGCGACTGGAATCACAAAGTCTTCGACTCCGTTGCCGACTTCGGAACGTGGGACCGCTGCATCACGCGCGGGCTGCCCGAGGGAATGTTCCCGAATCCCTATAACAACGGTATTCAGATCATCCAGTCACCCGGCTATGTCGTCATCAATCTGGAGATGATCCACGAAGCACGCGTGATCCCGTTGCGTAACATGCCGCAGCTCGATGGCGCAGTGAAGCAATGGCTTGGCTCCTCACGCGGTCGTTGGGAGGGCAACACTCTCGTCGTGGAGACGACCAATTTCAACGGCCAGACCAGCATGACGGATGTCCCGACGCGAGGCTCGCCTCCTGATCCACGCGCCTCGAGCACGCAGATGAAGCTCGTGGAGCGCTTTGAGCGCACCAGCAACGATCATCTGACATATACCGTCACCGTGGAAGATCCGATGACCCAGACGGCTAACTGGACTGCGCGCTTGCCCTGGAAGCGCGATGACAGCTACGAGATCTACGAGTACGCGTGTCACGAGGACAACGAAGCTGTGCGCAACTACATCGTCACCTCACGGTATCGGCGCGCGCACGAAGCAGCCAAGAATACCGATCAGGCGGAAGCGAAGAAGGCCGAGAGCGCGCCTGGAAAGAACTGATATGGAACGACCTGTCAAGCGTTGAACAATGCGACCTCTTCATCTTCC